>NZ_JBQENK010000005.1:55404-159320 GCF_052044735.1 Pseudomonas sp. 22526 | reverse complement strand
TTGCCCGCGATGACGTCCGAAAGGACAACATTGAGCTGCAAGCTTGAGGCTTGCAGCTTGGCACCGCCTCACTTCTTCCGCGCTTTGCCGTTGCCCGGGATATGCAGGTAGGACATCACGCTTTCGGTCAGCTCGGTCGCCAGCTTGACCGCTTCCTTGTTGCGCGCCATCACCCCCGCCACCAAGCCTTCGATCAGGGCCAGCACCGCGATGTTGGAGCTGGTCATGACTGGATGGTCGGCGGGGGCGAACAGCACATGTTCGGCAATGCTGGCCAGCGGCGAGGCGGGGGAGTCGGTGATGGCCAGCACCTTGGCGCCGCGTTCATTGGCGAACCGCGCCAGTTGCAGGGTATCCAGGGAATAGCGCGGCAGGGAGATCGCCAGCAATACATCCTGATCGGTGATCGCGGCCAGGCGGTAGGCGGCATTTTCGTTGCCGCCTTCCATGCTGATGGCCGTGGCGTCGGCGCAGAAAGGCATCAGGGTCGAGGCGGCGAGGCCGGCGAAGTAGACGCTGTTGCCGAAGCCCAGAATGTAGATCTTGCGCGCCTGGATCAGGCTGCCGACGAAGGCGTCGAAGGTCTGGGCCTGGTTGTTGGTCGCCGCCGTGGCGAGGTTGCTGCTGGCGCTCTGGATCTGCTCGTGCAGGCCGAAGGCGCCGCCAGGGCGGTGGGCCAGTTCGTTGCGCAGCTTGTCGACCGGCGACACCATTTGCTGCAGCGTCGTCACCAGCTCGGCCTTCATGCCGGTGTAGCCGCCGAGGTCGAGGGTCTTGGCCAGCCGGTTGACCGCCGCCGGCGAGGTCGAGGTCGCGTGGGCCATCTCCTCGATGGTCAGCGTCGCGGCCTTCAACGGATGGCGCAGGATAAAGTCCGCGACCTTGCGCAGCGACGGCGGCAGCTCGGCAACGATTTCCGCCAGTTTGCGCATCACCGGCGCGGCATAGACCGTGGTGTCTTTCAGTGGGGTCGGCATATCCGGCTCAACAGTTCCTGAGGATTGGAGGAGAGGGCACAAGGTTGGCGGAGTGTATCCGAAGCCGCCCCCTGGCGTGCAGCGCCAGGGCAGCGGTGCGCCGGGTTATTTCAGGCTGCCGGCGAGGAACTGGCGCAGGCGTTCGGACTGGGGCCTGGCCAGCACTTCGCGCGGCTCGCCGCGTTCTTCGACCAGGCCCTGGTGGAGGAATACCAACTGGTTCGAAACCTCGCGGGCAAAGCCCATTTCGTGGGTCACCACCACCATGGTCCGGCCTTCCTGGGCGAGGTCCTGCATCACCTTGAGCACGTCGCCGACCAACTCCGGGTCGAGTGCCGAAGTCGGCTCGTCGAACAGCATCACTTCCGGTTCCATGGCCAGCGCCCGGGCAATCGCCACGCGCTGCTGTTCGCCGCCCGACATATGCGCCGGCCAGGCGTCCATGCGGTGCGCCACGCCGACCTTGGCCAGGTAATGCTCGGCCTTTTCCCGGGCCTCCTGCTTGCCCAGGCCCAGCACATGCACCGGCGCTTCCATGACGTTTTCCAGGGCGCTCATGTGCGACCACAGGTTGAAGTGCTGGAACACCATCGACAGCCGCGAACGCATGCGTTGCAGCTGCTTGGGGTCGGCCGCCTTGAGACTGCCGAGTTTGTTGGCGCGCAGCTTGAGCGGTTCGCCATTGAGCAGGATGCTGCCCGCGCTGGGCTGCTCCAGCAGGTTGATGCAGCGCAGGAAGGTGCTTTTGCCGGAGCCGCTGGAACCGATGAGGCTGATCACGTCGCCGGCTTTCGCCTGCAGGGACACGCCCTTGAGCACCTGGTGGGCGCCGTAGCTTTTGTGCAGGTCCTGAATTTCAAGTTTGTACATGGTTGCGATTCTCTGGAGTCAGTCGCTGAGCAGGCGACCCTGGCGAATAGGGGTATTGCCGGCCACCTTGGCCAGCCACAGACCGGGTTGGGCGAAGCGCAGGCGTTCGCGGGCATAGAGGATGCCGTTGGTCTCGGCGCGCACCAGGCTGTGGTGATCGGTCAGCGGGTCGATGACCTCGAACAGCGGGTCGCCGACCTTGACCCGGGCCCCCAGGGGTTGCAGGAAACTCACCACCCCGGGGTGCGGCGCATAGGCGTACTGCGCGCCGGCGAAGGGCGTCGCCTCACAGATGCAGGGTGGCGGTGTCGGCCAGCCGCCGCTGATCAGGCCCTGGTCGGCGAGGTAGCCGAGAATGGCCTGGGCGCTGTCGGCGCAGGGCTCGCGTTCGGTGTCGGCCATGCCGCGCAGTTCGATGGTGGTGGCCACGCATGCCAGCGGAATATCGGCCGTCGGAAAGCGCTCGGCCAGCTGTAGCCAGGGAATGGCGCAGGCTTCGTCGAAGGCGCTGCCACCCGCGGCCTCGGCCAGCAGCGCGACCCCCGCGTACAGGCGCGCGGCCAGAGAGCGCAGGCGTGGCCAGTTCTGCGGCATGGCGTACAGCAGCATCACCGACTCGAAGTCGCAGTGCAGGTCCAGCACCACGTCGGCATCGCAGGCATGTTGCAACAACAGGCGGCGCAGGCCGTCGAGTTCCGAGGTCGGCGCCGGCAGGTCCGCCAGGACATCGAGCATGGCCCGGCGGATCAGCGCGATGTTGGCGCTGGCATCGCCGCCCAGCCGGCCTTCCAGGCGCGGTGTCAGTGCCTGGGTCAGCTCCGGGAAGTCGCGATTGAAGTTCTTGCCGCTGCCGAACTCGAAGCGACCTTGATGGGTAGCCTGGAACATCTGGGCGATGCCGATCGGGTTGGCCATCGGCACCAGTTCGATCACCCCCGTCAGGCGACCTTGTTCTTCCAGTTCGAGCAGGCGCCGCTTGAGTTCGGCGGCCACCCGCATGCCCGGCAGCTCGTCGGCATGCAGGGAGGCCTGGATGTAGGCCTTGCGCGGCCCGCTGCCGAAACGGAACAGCGTCAGCTGGCGCTCGGTGCCCGAAGCGCTCCAGGGCAAGCGGTATTGAATGTGCTCCATGACAGCTCCTTAGTGCTTGCGCGGTGCCAGGTACGCCAGCCAGCGGCGCTCGGCCAGCTTGAACAGACGCACCAGGATGAAAGTCAGGACCAGGTAGATCAGCCCGGCGGTGATGAAGGCCTCGAACGGCAGATAAAAGCGCGAACTGATGGTGCGCGCGGCGCCAGTGATGTCGACGAGGGTGACGATGGACGCCAGGCTGGTGGTTTGCAGCATCATCAGCACTTCGTTGCTGTACTGCGGCAGCGCCCGGCGCAAGGCCGAGGGCAGGAGGATGCGCCGGTACAGGGTCAGGCGCGACATGCCCATGGCCCTGGCGGCCTCGATCTCGCCGTGGGCCGTGGCCTTCAGGCTGCCGGCCAGCAGTTCGGCGCTATAGGCGCCGGTGTTGAGCGCAAAGGCCAGGCAGGCACAGAAGGTCGCGCTGGAGAGGTAAGGCCAGAGCAGGCTCTGGCGTACCGCTTCGAACTGGGCCAGGCCGTAGTAGATCAGGAACAGTTGCACCAGCATCGGCGTGCCGCGGATCACGTAGGTGTAGAGCCAGGCCGGGAAGTTGATCAGCGGCGAGCGGGACACCCGCATCAGCGCCAAGGGAACCGCCAGCAGCAGGCCGCAGGCCAGGGAAATCAGCAGCACTTTGAGGGTCACCAGCACGCCACCGAAGTACAGCGGCAGGTTTTCCCAGATCAGGTGGTAGTCGAGAATCATGGGGGGCTCCCAATCACAACTCGGCGGCTTTGAGGCCGACCGAATAGTGTTTTTCCAGATAACGCAGCACCAGCAACGACAGGCTGGTCAGCAGCAGGTACAGCGCCGCCACGGCGAGAAAGAAGGTGAAGGGTTCGTGGGTGGCGTCCGCCGCGTTCTTGGCTTTGAACATCATGTCCTGCAGGCCGATCACCGAGATCAGCGCGGTGGACTTGGTCAGCACCAGCCAGTTGTTGGTGAAACCGGGAATGGCGAAGCGAATCATCTGCGGCACCAGGATCCGCCAGAACACCTGGGTGCCACTCATGCCATAAGCCGCGCCGGCCTCGGCCTGGCCCTTGGGGATCGCCATGAAGGCGCCGCGAAAGGTCTCCGAGAGATAGGCGCCAAAAATGAAGCCCATGGTGCAGACCCCGGCGATAAAGGGGTTGATGTCGAAATAGCGGGTGTAACCGAGTGCCAGGGCAATGCGGTTCACCAGATCCTGGCCGCCGTAGAAGATCAGCAGGATCAACACCAGGTCGGGAATCCCGCGAATCAGGGTCGTATAACCTTCGCCGAGCATTGCCAGCCATTTCAGCGGCGACAGGCGAAAGGCCGCGCCGACCAGGCCCAGGGCAATGGCCAGGGTCATGGCGGTCAGCGCCAGGTTGATGGTCAGCCAGGCGCCATCGAGAATGCTCGATCCGTAGCCGTGGAGCATGATGAAGTTCCTCAAGCGAGCGCCGCGAGGCGCAAGGCAGGCCCGGTGGCACCGGCAAGGGGCCGGCGCCAGGGCCCTGGGTAAGGCTTATTCGCCGTAGATATCGAACGCGAAGTACCGGGCCATTACCTGTTGGTACTTGCCGTTGGCGCGGATGGCGTCGATGGCGGCATTGAGGCGCGCGACATTGGCGCTATCGCCTTTGCGCACGGCGATCCCGGCGCCCCTGCCGAAATAGTTCGGGTCGTTGATGTCCGGCCCGACCAGGGCGAAACCCTTGCCGGCCGCGGTCTTGATAAAGCTCTCGTCGGTGTTGACGATGTCGGCGAGGGTGGCGTCCAGACGGCCCGAGGCGAGGTCGAGGAAGGCTTCATTCTGCGAGGCGTAGCGCACCACCTCGATGCCGGCGCTGGCCAATTGCTCGGTGGCGAAGCGGTCGTAGGTCGAGGAGCGCTGCACGCCGACTTTCTTGCCCTTGAGGTCCTGCACCGGGTCGTTGATCACGTTGCCGGCCTTCATCGCGAACTTGCCCGGCGTGTGGTAGTACTTTTTGCTGAAGTCGACCGACTTCATCCGGTCCTCGGTGATCGACATCGACGACAGCACGGCATCGATCTTGCGCACCTTGAGCGACGGGATCATGCCGTCGAATTCCTGGATGACCCACTCGCATTTCACTTTCATCTCTTCACACAGGGCGTTGCCGATGTCGTGGTCGAAACCGCTGACGTTGCCCTCTGGCGTCTTGAAGGAAAAGGGCGGGTAGGCGGCTTCGATGCCAATACGCAGGCTGTCTTCGTCGGCATGGGCCAGGAAGCTTGCGGCGCACAGCGCCAGAGCACCTAGAAGTTCTGTCTTGTTCATCTTGTTGACTCCTTGGAGGGGCGTTGGGGTGGTACGGGTACAAGCCGTCCGTTCTGGCGTGGTTCGGTCCTGGTGATTTTCGTGTGGCTATAAATGGCATGTATTATTTCATAAATCAACATTGTGAAAATAATAATATCAAAAAGGCGCGTGCGGATATCTGACTGTGCCGGTTGGCACAGCCTGTTTGGAGGGATTCAGGGGCGGGGGAAAGGGGGGACGTGATTGCGGTGTAGGAGCGAGGCTTGCCCGCGATGGCGTCACCAACGACGCCATCTCGATCAGGCTTAAACCGCGCCGTTCGGCGTCACATCGCGCATCAACAAGGCAAAACGCAGATCCACCGCGTCCGGGATCGGCAGGTACACCCTATGCCCATCCCCCGGCGCGACCTCGATCGGCTCACCACGGACGTTCTGCAACTGGTGCAGGTCGAAGTGGAAGTTGCCCTTGGGGGTCATCAGTTCCATATGGTCGCCCAGGGCAAAGCGGTTCTTCACTTGCACTTCCGCCAGCCGGTCCCGGCGCTCGCCGGTGAGTTCGCCGACGAACTGCTGGCGTTCCGACACCGAGCTGCCGTTCAGGTAGTTCTGGTATTCGTCGTGCACGTGGCGGCGCAGGAAACCTTCGGTGTAGCCACGCTGGGCCAGGGACTCCAGGTCGTTCATCAGGTTGCGGTCGAACTCGCGGCCGGCCACGGCGTCGTCGATGGCCCGGCGATAGACCTGGGTGGTGCGGGCGCAATAGAAGTGCGACTTGGTGCGGCCCTCGATCTTCAACGAGTGCACGCCCATACGCGTCAGGCGCTCGACGTGCTGCACCGCGCGCAGGTCCTTGGCGTTCATGATGTAGGTGCCGTGCTCGTCCTCGAAGGCCGGCATCGCTTCGTCCGGGCGATTGGCCTCGCGCAGCAGGAACACCTGGTCGGTCGGCGCCCCCAGGCCCAGGGTCGGCTCCGGCTGGAACTGCTGGACGATCTCGCCAACGGTATTCTCCGTGGCTGCCTCGGCCTGGTATTTCCAGCGGCAGGCATTGGTGCAGGTGCCCTGATTGGCATCGCGCTTGTTCATGTAGCCCGACAGCAGGCAGCGCCCGGAGTAGGCCATGCACAGGGCGCCGTGGACGAATACCTCGAGCTCCATGGCCGGCACCTGCTGGCGGATTTCCTCGATCTCTTCCAGGGACAGCTCGCGGGACAGGATGATCCGGCTCAGGCCCTGTTGCTGCCAGAACTCGACGCTGGCCCAGTTCACCGTATTGGCCTGCACCGACAGGTGGATCGGCATCTGCGGGAAGTGCCGGCGCACCAGCATGATCAGCCCCGGGTCGGACATGATCAGCGCGTCCGGGGCCATGGCGATCACCGGCTCCAGGTCCTTGAGGAAGGTCTTGAGCTTGGCGTTGTGCGGGGCGATGTTGACGACCACGTAGAAGCGCTTGCCCTGGGCCTGGGCCTCGCGAATGCCGAGGGCCAGGTTGGCGTGGTCGAATTCGTTGTTGCGCACCCGCAGGCTGTAGCGCGGCTGACCGGCGTATACCGCATCGGCGCCATAGGCGAAGGCGTAGCGCATGTTTTTCAGGGTGCCGGCGGGGGCGAGCAGTTCGGGGCGGGTCAGGGGCGTCATGGCGATTGTCGATGGCAAAAGGTCGCGAGGGTAAGGCCTGGGCCCGCGAGCTTCATTGATCTGGATCTATGCTCGACGAATAAAACAGGGCACTTGGCCGAACGCTGGCGGACTAACGTTTTAGGGGCGCTTTGCGGCGTCCTGGACCTTATTGACGGGGAGCGGACATGAACCAGCACCTCATCCAACACAAAAGCCTGTTGCTTCTGCTGACCCTGGTGACCGTCGCCTTCATCTGGATTCTGCTGCCCTTTTACGGCGCGGTGTTCTGGGCGGTGATTCTCGGCATCCTGTTCGACCCGCTGCAACGGCGCCTGCAAATCAAGTTCGGTTGGCCACGCAATCTGACGGCCTTTTGCACCCTGGGCATCTGCCTGGTGAGCACCATTCTGCCGGTGGCCATCATCAGCACCTTGCTGGTGCAGGAAGGCGCCAACCTCTACCAGAGCATCGAAAGCGGCAAGCTGGACATCGCCGCTCAACTGGACCAGTTCAAGCACAGCCTGCCGCCGTACTTCCAGCAACTGCTGGACCGCTTCGGCCTGGGCGAGCTGGAGAGCGTGCGCGAGAAGATCGTCAAGGGCGCGCTGCAAGGCAGCCAGTTCTTCGCCACCCAGGCGTTCAGCGTCGGCCAGGGCACCTTCAAGTTCGTGGTGAGCTTTTTCGTGATGCTGTACCTGCTGTTCTTCTTTTTGCGCGATGGCCCCGAACTGGTACGCAAGGTGCGCATCGCGTTGCCCTTGGCCGAGCACCAGAAGCGCCGGCTGCAGCTCAAGTTCAATCGAGTGGTGCGGGCCACGGTGAAGGGCAACGTGCTGGTGGCGGCCAGCCAGGGGCTGCTGGGCGGGCTGATTTTCTGGTTTCTGGAGATTCCCAGCCCGCTGCTCTGGGCGGTGCTGATGGCCTTGCTGTCGTTGTTGCCGGCGGTGGGCGTGGCGATCGTCTGGGGCCCGGTGGCCCTGTACTTCCTGTTCAGCGGGGCGATCTGGCAAGGGGTGTTGCTGGGCTTGTACGGGGTGTTCGTGATCGGCCTGGTGGACAACGTGCTGCGTCCGATCCTGGTGGGCAAGGACACCAGGATGCCGGATTACCTGATTCTGATTTCGACCCTGGGGGGCCTGGCGATCTTCGGCCTGAACGGTTTTGTCATCGGGCCGTTGATCGCCGCGCTGTTCATTTCGAGCTGGGGCCTGTTCGTCGATACCCGGCCGCGCGCGCAGCTGCCGTTGCCTTAGGCATGCAGGACGCGCTGCTCGATCTTTTGCGACAGGGCCTGGGCGGCGGTGAGCGAAGTGAGCGGGCCGCTGACCGGCTCGCCGTCGCGCACCAGGTACCAACACGCCAGCAACCCCAGCTCCCTGAGCGAGGTGGGAACGGCGCTACCGATAACGGACATGATCTGAACCTTGGGCATAAGTACCTCCATCGATCTATGGGGGCTACCTTACGGACCGAGAGGTTCTACGAAAAATCACCGCGCTCGATAGTGGACATCAATACCGGCGAAAAAAGCGCCAGCCCGATCAGTCGACGACCTGATCGAGCATGTAGACCACTTCCGGATCATGCAGCAGGCCCTTGCGCACCAGGTGCTCGGCCAGCAGGGCCAGGAACTTGGCGCTGCGGTGGCCTTCCAGATGCTTGAGTTCGGTCAGGGCGCTGTACACCTTGCTCGCGGTGCCCAGGGTGGGGGAGTGGTGGGGGTTCTGGGTCGGCATGGCGTCGTCCTTGTTGTTATGGGGCCGATTTGTGGACAGATCCGATCTTGCGGACCTGGCATGACATAAATATGACAGCCGTGGGCTCGCGCGCACGGGCTGGCGCTTGGCAACACTATTGCCGGATTGAATCGCAAAAGCTGTCCCGGCAGCGACCTCTGCAAGATTTATTCAGACGTTTCAGGGTTGTTTCAAACGCAACAGGCCCCGCTTGCGAAAGCGGGGCCTGTCGGTGGGTGGCTGTCTGGCTTACCAACGGCCAGGACCGTAATAGTAGTGGCGAGGCGGGCCGTAATAGCCGCGAGGTGGACCGTAGTACACCGGGGCCGGACGGTAATAGACCGGCGGGCCTTCCACGTACACCGGTTGTGGCTGGTAGTAGACCGGTGGCGGCGCGGCATAGACCGGCTGCGGCTGAATATAGACCGGCTGTTGCACGTAGACCGGGCGGCTCTGGCTGGCGATCACCGAACCCACTACCGCGGCGCCGACCACCGCACCGACTACCGCCGGTCCACCCCAACCACCGCCACCGTGGGCGGACGCTTGACCGGCGACAGCGAGTGCACCAATGAGCAAGGCTATCTTGGGGATTTTACGCATCATGGCTATTCCTCGGTTCCGACCCCAGCGCTCGGTCTGCAATAGACGCGAGGACTGTCGCGGGGATACTTCTAAGACAGCGGTTTTCCGAAAAACTGCACAGCCGCCGGGTAAATTTTGTGTAAGGTCTGTACCGGCTTCTTTACCCCTCGTCCGTGGGCGGCGGGCCTGTTTTTCAGGCGCCGTCGATATGATCGGGCAGAACCCCATGGCTGGCTAATCCCGTCTATCCGAAAGTGCGTTCCAAGGAGATCAACATGCAGATGAACCCCAACAAAGACACCCAATTGTGTATGTCGTTGTCAGGGCGTCCGGGGAATTTCGGCCTGCGCTTTCACAATCATTTGTATGAACAGCTGGGCTTGAACTTCTACTACAAGGCGTTCAGCAGCCAGGACCTGCCGGGCGCCGTCGGCGGGATCCGCGCCCTGGGCATTCGCGGCTGTGGCGTGTCCATGCCGTTCAAGGAGGCCTGCATTGCCCTGGTGGACGAACTGGACGCCTCGGCCAGCGCGATCCAGTCGATCAACACCATCGTCAACAGCAACGGCCACCTCAAGGCCTACAACACCGATTACATCGCCGTCGCCCAGTTGCTCGACAGCCACCGGATCCCCAAGGACACCCGCTTTGCCCTGCGCGGCAGCGGCGGCATGGCCAAGGCGGTGGCCAGCGCCCTGCGCGATGGTGGCTACCGCGATGGCGTGATAGTCGCCCGCAATGCCCAAGCCGGGCAGGCCCTCGCCGATTCCCTGGGTTATGCCTGGCAGGCGGAGCTGGGCGAGCTGCGCCCGCAGATGCTGATCAACGTCACCCCGATCGGCATGAGCGGCGGCCCCGAGGCCGATCAGCTGGCATTCCCGGTCGAGGCGATCCAGGCCGCGCGCACGGTGTTCGACGTGGTGGCGGTTCCGGCGGAAACCCCGCTGATCCTGCGCGCCCGGATGGAGGGCAAGCAGGTGATCACCGGCCTGGAAGTGATCGCCATCCAGGCCCTGGAGCAGTTCGTGCTGTATACCGGCGTGCGCCCCAGCGCCGAGCAGTTCCAGCAGGCGGTGGCCTTCGCCCGTGCCTGACCGGCGGGTGGAACGGGGCAGGTCGGTGGGGCGCGGAGCCCTGCCTATACTGGTCGCCAGCAAGCCAAGACTTGCCTCTGTTCCACGCCACCCTGATCGAGGACCCTTGTTATGCCACCTGCCATTCTCAATCTGGATCAGGCGGACCTTCAGCCGCTGCCTGAAGCCCTGAGCCCCACCGGCGACACCGCCGGCCGTTATGTCCAGCGCATCGCCCGTATCGGCCAGCAACTGGGCGCGCAGAAGCTCGGCTACCGGTTGATTGCCCTGGGCCCGGGGATGCGCGCCAGCCCCTTCCATAACCATCGCGTCAACGAAGAGATGTTCTACATAGTGGCCGGCGAGGGCGAGATCCGCCTCGGCGCCGAGCGTTTTGCCATCCGCGCCGGCGATGTGATCGCCTGCCCGCCGGGCGACATGGACACCGCGCACCAGATCATCAACACCAGCCAGGGCGAGTTGCGCTACCTGGCGGTCAGCACCCAGGAAGCGCCGGATATCTGCGAGTACCCGGATTCCGGCAAATATGTGGTGATGAAGGACTTCAAGATCGACGACCAGGGCAATGCCTCGGGGTTCGTCGCGGTGGCGCGGCATGCGGACGGGGTGGATTACTGGGAGGGGGAGTAGGGGGCTTTTGTAGCCTGCGAGACATTGCGCCGACTGCGTCGGCGATCGCAGCCTGCGGCAGCGGCTACAAGGCGCTGCCGCAGGGGCGGGGGGCGATCAGCCTTCGAGTCTCGCCAGGCGCTCTTCGAGGGCGGCGATGCGCGCTTCCAGCTCTTCGATGCGTTCCGCCGATACGCTGCTGCCCGAACTGCGTTCCACCGGGTTCTGTCGGGCAGCGAGGATCGCCTCGATATCTGCCGGGTCTCCCAGGGCATGCATGTAGCGATCTTCGCGCTGGCCGGCCTGACGCGGGATCAGCAGTGCCAGGCCGCGGGCGATCAGGCGTTCCAGTTGATGCACCACCTGCTCGCTGTCTTCAAAGTCGTGCATGCGGCCGCTGCGGGTCAGCAGCTCGTTGACGGTCTGCGGGCCGCGCAAGAACAGCAGGCCAGCCAGTGCCACTTGCGCCGGCACCAGTTCCAGAGCCTTGTCCAGGCGATGCTCCCAACGGTCGGCGCGGCTGCCCATCACCAGGCGGGCGAAGCCGCTGTTTTCCAAGGCGCGCAGGCTCTGGCCGACCTGGCCCTGGGTGAGGTTCATCACCGGTTCGCGGCTGGTTTTCTGGTTGCAGGCGATGACCAGGGCATTGAGGGTCAGCGGATAGGTTTCCGGGCTGGTGGCCTGCTTCTCGATCAGCGACCCGAGAATGCGCAGTTCGGTGCTGCTCAGTTGCAATTGCTCGCTGGAGGTTTCTTGCTCGATGCTCATCGCGCGTTCCCTATGCTGTCGAAGGCGACTAGCCTAATCCTTGCTGGATAAAAGACAAGCCGCCGGCGAGGCCCGGGCAGGTCTATAATCCGCGACCTTGTTGCCAATTTTTTCCGCCACTCTGTCGAGACCGTCATGACCATTTCCCTGTACGCCGCCTCCGTTCCCGTCTTCAAGCAAATGCTCAACGCCCTGAGCGATGTCCTGAACAAGGCCGAAGCCCACGCCACGGCGAAGAACATCGACCCGAATGCCTTCCTGCAGGCCCGCCTGTACCCGGACATGTTCCCGCTGATCCGCCAGGTGCAGATCGCTGTCGATTTCGCCAAGGGCGTTTCCGCCCGCCTGGCCGAAGTCGAGCTGCCGAAGTACGACGACACTGAAACCACCTTTGCCGAGCTGCAGGCACTGCTGGCCAAGGTCCTGGCCTTTATCGACGGTATCCAGCCAGCGCAGATCGATGGCAAGGAAGGCATCGAGATCGTCACCCGTCCGGGCACCCCGAAAGAGAAGCGCTTCAGCGGCCAGTCCTACCTGCTGACCTACGGCCTGCCGCAGTTCTTCTTCCACGTCACCACCACCTACGCGATCCTGCGTCACAACGGCGTGGAAATCGGCAAGCGCGACTACATGGGCGCTTTCTGAAATAGCGGGCTGCCAAGCCCATAAAAAAGCCCGGCAAGGTGCGAGCCTTGCCGGGCTTTTTAGTGCGCGCTGTTTATGAACGATCAGGCAGTCTGCTGGGCCTTCTCTTCCTGAGCCATGCACGCGGCGGCGGTGAACAGCACATCGGTGGAGGAGTTCAGTGCGGTTTCCGCCGAGTCCTGCAGCACGCCGATGATGAAGCCGACCGCGACCACTTGCATGGCGATTTCGCTGGGGATGCCGAACAGGCTGCAAGCCAGCGGGATCAACAGCAGCGAACCGCCGGCCACGCCGGAGGCGCCGCAGGCGCAGATGGCGGCGACCACGCTGAGCAGCACGGCGGTAGGCAGGTCGACGGCGATACCCAGGGTATGCACGGCGGCCAGGGTCAGCACGGTGATGGTGATGGCGGCGCCGGCCATGTTGATGGTGGCCCCCAGCGGGATCGACACCGAATAGGTGTCTTCATGCAGGCCCAGGCGCTTGCTCAGTTCCAGGTTGACCGGAATGTTGGCTGCCGAGCTGCGGGTGAAGAAGGCGGTGATACCGCTTTCACGCAGGCACATGAGCACCAGCGGGAACGGGTTGCGGCGGATCTTCCAGAACACGATCAGCGGGTTCATCACCAGCGCGACGAACAGCATGCAGCCGATCAGTACCGCCAGCAGATGCACGTAGCCGAGCAGGGCGCCAAAGCCGGAGGTGGCCAGGGTCGAGGCCACCAGGCCGAAGATGCCCAGCGGGGCGAAGCGGATCACTACCCGCACGATCAGGGTCACGCCATTGGACAGGTCGTCCAGCACGGTGCGGGTGGTGTCGCCGGCGTGGCGGATGGCCACGCCCATGCCGATGGCCCAGGCCAGGATGCCGATGAAGTTGGCGTTCATCAGCGCGCTGACCGGGTTGTCCACCACGCTCAGCAGCAGGCTTTGCAGGACTTCGTTGATGCCGCCAGGGGCGGAGATGGCGACGTCATGGGTGCTCAGCACCAGGGAGGAGGGGAACAGGCTGCTGGCGACCACCGCCACCACCGCCGCGGCGAAAGTGCCCAGCAGGTAGAGCCAGAGGATCGGGCGGATATGGGTTTCCTGGCCGTGCTTGTGGTTGGCGATGGAGGCCATCACCAGCACGAACACCAGGATCGGCGCGACGGCTTTCAGCGCCGAGACAAAGACCTTGCCGATAAAGGCGGTGGATTTCGCCAGTTCGGGGGCCAGCAGCGCCAGGGCGATACCGGCGATCAGGCCAATGACGATCTGCGTGACCAGGCTGGTGCGTTTGAGTTTTTCCAGGAGCGACGGGGGTGAAGCAGTCATAACGGTATCTCTGATTTTTTTAATGTGCCGTGCGTCGACAGGGGACGCCGTGCTGATGAGTTGCTGAAGGTACAGGGTGTTGCGGCAGGGGGCGGACTTTATCACAGGGGGTTCGCCCAAGGATGTGACGATCTGCCACCTGAGCCTTCTAGAGTAGCCTGCGGTTTTTTCGCCGCTGCCCCAGACAGGCGCGGACACATTCTGTTAGGATTCGCCATCCTCTTCTCATCTCCAGTCAGCGGGCCCCCAGGCCATCGCTGATGTCGTCGTTTCCGGAGTTTTCCATGCTGTTGCCCATTCTGCTGTTGTCGGCCGCCGGTTTTACCGTGCTGACGACGGAGTTCATCATTGTCGGCCTGCTGCCTTCGATTGCCCGCGATCTTGCGGTCAGCATTCCCCAGGCCGGCCTGCTGGTGACCCTGTTCGCCTTTACCGTGGCGGCGTTCGGGCCGTTCCTCACGGCCTACTTCGCCCGTTTCCAGCGCAAGCGCCTGTTCATTTCGGTGCTGGTGATGTTCGGCCTGGCCAACACCCTGGCGGCGCTGGCGCCGAATATCTGGGTGATGGCGGTGGCCCGCTTGATTCCAGCGTTGGGGCTGCCGGTGTTCTGGGCCCTGGCCAGCGAAACCGCGGTGGACATCGTCGGCCCTGACTATGCCGGGCGGGCCATCGCCAAGATCGGCTTCGGCATCGTCTGTGCCACGGTGTTCGGCATTCCGGTGGGTACGCTGATTTCCGATGCCTTCGGCTGGCGCAGCGCGTTCGGCATCCTGGCGCTGGTGGCCTTTGCCAAGGCGTTGCTGCTGTACGTCTACCTGCCGCAAACCCGGGTGCACAACGAGCAGGCCAGCCTGCGCTCGCAGTTCGGCATCCTGCGCAGCCCCTTGATGCAGGGGCATGTGTTGCTGTCGATCCTGGTGTTCAGCGGCATGTTCACCGCCTACACCTACCTGGCGGATATCCTCGAGCGCCTGGCCGGTTTCAACGGCACGCTGGTGGGTTGGTGCCTGATGGGCTTCGGTGCGGTGGGGCTGATCGGCAACTCGTTGGGCGGCCGGGCGGTGGACCGTCATCCGTTGCTGGCGTCCATGGGCTTCTGCGCCTTGATGATCGGCGGCATGGTGGCGCTGGTGCCGAGCATTCACTCGCCGCTGGGCCTGGCGGCGGCCATGGGTGTCTGGGGCGTGACCCAGGCGGCGCTGTTTCTGGTCAGCCATGTCCGCCTGATCAAGGCCGCGCCTCAGGCACCGGCGTTTGCCGCGTCGCTGAACATCGCCGGGGCCAACCTGGGGATCGGCCTGGGCGCCATGGTCGGCGGCCGGGTGATCGACACCCTGGGGCTGGGCAGCCTGGGGTTTGCCGCCGCTGGTTTTATCCTGGTGTCGATCCTGCTGGCCCTGCTGTTGATGACCCTCAAGCCACAGGCCAGTTGCGCCTGATCCCCCTCAAGCACCCATGGCGGTGAACAGCTCGCGGCGGGCGCCTTCGGTGATCGCCACGATGCCGGGGTGCTTGACCTTGCGTTCGACCGAAATGGCGTAGAACGACTCGCTGACCGCGTCGGTCTGGCCGATCAGTTGCACGCCGTATTGGCGCCGCACTTCGTCGGCGATCACGCTGGGGCTGATAAAGATCCCGCTGCCTGACTGGCCGAATGCCTGCATCAAGGCGCTGTCGTCGAACTCACCAATGATCCTGGGTTGTATCTGTTGCTCGGCCAGCCAGCGCAGCAGGCGGCTGCGTACTACTGTTTCCTGTCCGGGAATCAGCAACGGAGCGCCATGCAGGCTATGGGGGAAGTCCGTTCCATAACGCTCGGCCAGTTCCTCGGTGGCGAAAAAGCTGATGCCACATTCGCCGAGTTTCTGGCTGTAGCCCTTGATATCCAGGTGCGAGGGCATGGGGCTGTCGGAAATCACCAGGTCCAGGCGTTGGATGGCCAGGTCGGCCAGCAGGCGTTCGAGCTTGTCCTCGCGGCAGGTGATGCGGATCGGTTCGTTCAGTTCCATGGTCGGGGCGATCAGGCGGTAGACGATCGATTTGGGCACCACATCGGCCACGCCGACCCGGAACAGGATCTGCTGTTCGTTGGGCTGGGCCTGGAGCATGGCTTCCAGTTCGCCACCTAGCTGGAACATCTGCTCGGCGTAGGGCAGGGTCTGGCGCCCGGCTTCGGTCAGCTCCAGTTGCCGGCCAACCCGGCGAAACAACTCGATGCCGTAGGTCTGTTCGAGCAGGGTGATCTGGCCACTGATGGTTTGCGGGGTCAGGTTCAGTTGCTCGCAGGCCCGGACGATGCTGCCGGTCTTGGCGACGACCCAGAAGTAGTGCAGTTGGCGGTAATTGAGCATGGCTGGCTTTTGATTCGTAAAAACCGAAGTATAGCTGTTAAAAATACGAATTTTCCTGAAGTGTTCATCTCCATAGAATGCCTCGCTATTGACGGGCCATCATCACGGCCCGCTCCGTTCTAACGAGGAAAGCGCAATGACCTATAAAACCATCGCCGCATCGTTGCTGGCGTTGTCCTTGATCACCCTCGCCGGTTGCGAACAGGCGGAAAAAAGCGCGCAACAGCTGTTGGGCAAGGCTGCGGAAAACGCCAAGCAGGCGATCGACGACACGCACAAGGCCGCCGAACAGGCGATCAGCGACGCGACCCAAGGCTTGATCAGCAAGCAGGAAAAACCGGCTGACGAGGCCAAAGAACCTGCCTCGTCGTCCCAGGAAATCTGATTCCCCCCATACCCCCGACTCAGGACTGAGCCATGGAATACCTGTTACAACTCGCCGCCAGCCCCACCGCCTGGGTCGCCCTGGCAACCCTGGTGGTCATGGAAATCGTGCTCGGCATCGATAACCTGATCTTCATTTCGATCCTGACCAACAAGCTGCCCGAGCAGCACCGGGCCAAGGCCCGGCGGATCGGTATCGGCATGGCCCTGATCCTGCGCCTGGCGCTGCTCAGCACCATCGCCTTCATCGTGCAGCTGACCGAACCGGTGATCGATGTATTCGGCCAGGTCTTCTCCTGGAAGGACATGATCCTGATTGCCGGCGGCCTGTTCCTGCTATGGAAAGCCACCACGGAGATCCATCACAGCATGGACCCGGAGCCGCAGGACAGCAAAAGCGAGACCTCTGGCGTGTCCCTGGGTTTTGCCGCGGCGATCGGCCAGATCCTGATGCTGGACATGGTGTTCTCCATCGACAGCATCATCACCGCCGTCGGCATGACCGAGCACTTGCCGATCATGATCATCGCGGTGGTGGTGTCGGTACTGGTGATGTTGCTGGCGGCCGAGCCTCTGGCCAAGTTCATCAATGACAACCCGACGGTGGTCATGCTGGCCCTGGGCTTCCTGATCATGATCGGCATGACCCTGATCGCCGAAGGTTTCGGTGCCCATGTACCTAAAGGTTATGTGTACGCGGCCATGGCTTTCTCGGCGGCCATCGAAGGGCTGAACATGCTGGCCCGTCGTGCCCGGCAGAAGCGGGTGGCGGCGGAGGCGGAAGTCGAAGCCTGATTCGCGGCAATAACCGACGGCGGCCGGTGTCCTTGAACACAGGCCGCCGTTTTTTATTGGGTGGGAGAAAAAGCGCCAGTCAGTGCGCGGTGGCGTGATGCCGGGCCGGTTTTGCGGTTTTCGCGGCGGGAGCCGGCAAACGCGGATGATGGTGTCGGCGAGCAATCCTCAGGATGCCCCAGAGCATGGCAGCGGCGACGGCCAGCCAGCCGCCGATCAGCATCAGGATTGTCGTTGTCAGGCTCATACATGCCTCCTTTTTGCCCTGTCCGGGCACACACTCGTTGCAATGGACAGTCTAGTCGTGGATGTGTTTCAAGCCATTGACCAATAGTCGAGTGTCATCAAACTGTTTGCTCTATGGGGCGCAAATTACTGCGGCTGGACGCTATACCCCTGCATCGCGGCGCCCTATGATCAGCGTTTCGGCCGGGGCTCCTGGCTTGGCGTCTGCACAAGAGAGTCATGATGGAACGGATGTTTCTGCGATTTCGAACACTGTTGTTGGCGGGCGCCTGCGCCCTGACGCTGGCCGGTTGCGCCAGCAGCGTGCAGCCGGAGATTCAACGCCTGCCCGAGCGGGTGGAACTCAACGGCGTGCCGTTTTTCCGCGGCGAAACCTATCAGAGCGGCCCGGGCACCCTGGCCAGCATGCTGTCCCAGCAAGGCATCGCGATCACTCCAGGTCTGCTGGACAAGCCGCTGCATCTGCCGGGCGCCGAGGCGAAGTTGCAGCAGAACATGCTGACCCTGGCGCGGGAGTACGGGATGGTGGTCTACCCGCTGGACGACAATCTGGCAGCGCTGTTGACCCAGGTTGCCGCGGGATACCCGGTGATGCTGCGTTACACCGAAGGCTCGGCGTTCTGGGCCGAGCCTCGTTATGCCGTGCTGGCGGGCTATAACCGGCACAAGCAGACGGTGTTGTTGCGAGCGGGAATGAATCGTCGTCTGTTGATGGACTTTGCCAAGTTCGAGTCGGCCTGGGGCAATGCGGGGCACTGGGCGGTGCTGATTCAGGGGCCGACCCAGGTGCCAGCCCAGGTCGATCGCCAGCGTTGGCTGAAGGCGGCCGATGAGTTGGCCCAGGCCGGGCAGGAGAACGCGGCGGCGCGGGCGACCAAGGCGTTGAGCGCCAACTGAGATAGCAGAAACGCTGACGGCGCCCTGGGGCGCCGTCCTTTGAAAGGGCTGCGATCGACGGATCTGCAGCCTTTTTTGTGTCCGTCAGGTTCTATTCGGCGGACTGGGCGACGCCATTCTGACGACTTTTCAGGTTTTTGCCGGCCTTGTAGCTCAAGGCGGCATTCGGTACCGAGCTGCTTTTACCGGTTTCCAGCCACTGGCGGATGCGGCTGGCATCGGCGAAGTGCGTGTATTTGCCAAAGGCGTCGAGAATCACCAGGGCCACCGGGCGGTTGCTCATGCTGGTGACCAGCACCAGGCAGTGGCCTGCTTCATCGGTAAAGCCGGTCTTGGTCAGTTTTATGTCCCAGTTGGCCTTGTTGACCAGGTGATCGGTATTACGAAAACCCAGGGTGTAGTTGGGTTTGCGGAACGCCACGGTCTTTTCCTTGGTGGTGCTCAGCTCGCTCAGCAGCGGGTATTTGCGCGCCGCCAGCAACAGTTTGCTCAGGTCCCGTGCGGTGGACACGTTATGGGCCGACAGGCCGGTCGGCTCGACATAGTGCGTGCTGGTCATGCCCAGTGCCTTGGCCTTGGCGTTCATGGCCGCGATAAAGGCCGCATATCCGCCCGGATAGTGGTGGGCGAGGCTGGCGGCGGCACGGTTTTCCGACGACATCAGGGCGATCAGCAGCATCTCCTTGCGCGGCAGCTCGCTCTTGAGCTTGACCCGGGAAAACACGCCTTTCATTTCCGGGGTGTTGCTGATGTCCACGGAAATGTATTCATCCAGCGGTTGCTTGGCGTCGAGTACGATCAGGCCGGTCATCAGCTTGGTCACCGATGCGATGGGCACGACCACGTCGGGATTGCTGGAATAGATGACCTTGTTGGTCTGCAGATCCAGCAGCAGGGCGCTGCCGGAGGCAATATGCAGTTGGGAAGGGTCGCGCGGCGCTTCGGTGGTTTCGCGAGCGACGGCGCTCTGCGTGATAAAGGTGCCTGTAAATGCAAAAAACAGGCTCAGGATAGAAAGACGGATTTTCACGCGGGCGGACTCATAAAGTGGATATGCCGTTCTGCAACGGGCTGCTTTCAGAAGAACGTTACATTTTATGAGTATGTGCCAGGAAAGAGCTACACGCCCGTAGGTAAAGGGCTTCAGGTAAATTAAATTTCATCCTGTATCAGTTTTGTACCAATCTTGCTTTCGAGTTTTCCCACCTCCGACCAATCGGTGGAGGAGTTGAGCCACTTGGCATAAGTGGAAAGCAGGACCTGCACGCTATGACCAAGCTGGCCAGCGATAAACGCTGGATTCATGCCGGCCATGAGGCACATTGTGGCGTAGGTATGCCGGCAGTTGTATTGACTCCTGAGCTTTATTTTCAGGGCCTTCAGCGGTTTATCAAAGTGCCCCCCGGGCGTGCTGGGCCCACGCATGAAGTCCGAGCTGCCGGATGGCTGGAAGACAAAGGGGGATGACTTTTTCACTCGCCCTCGATCACCGGCTCGTTGATCTGCAATCTCCTTCGCTTTTGCGAGGGCATGCATGGCCCGACTGTTGAGCATCGACGGCGCCGGCGGCATTGACCTGTCAACCTTCACCGGAACAGCAATCGCCAAGGACTTCTTTGCGCCGCGTACTGATACACCTCTGCGTTTCATCGCGCTTCGTGTCGCTAATGGCACCGGATCGCCGATCACGGCGACGATTCTGGCAGACATCTGCTGGCAGCAGTCATTGGTCTAAGCAGCCTCTATGTAATAATGCGGGTACATTCATGGACGGATTTGTCCCGCATGCGTTATCCCCTCGCTCTACTCCTTTCCCTGATCACGTCGATTTCTTCCGCTGCTTTGCCTGAGCGGAACTTGAACCCGGCCTTCGTTGATCTTCATTTCGGTACCTTGGCCGGTGTTGGTTGGTACACAAACGAGCCTGGCGGTGTGGTTGAAGCCGCGGCCAAGACCGAAGGGAAGGTTGGCGACTTCGCCATCAACCTCACGCCTACCAGTGGTTTCAGCCGTGGCCAATTGGCTTGCTACCAGGGCGATGACAAGGCGTTCTATCCGGTGGTTATCAAGGATGTGAAGTCAAACCAGGTTGTCATCGACAGGCCTCTGCCGCGGGCAATTCTGGCAGGAGCTAAGTTCTACAACTTCTACCGCGATGATGCCCATGGCAACCAGTTCGGGTTCGCCTGCGTTGTTGATGATGCACTTCGCCAGCTGACTGACCGCCCAATGCTACGCCGGGCAGCGCAGTACAAATCAGCATCAGGCTGGGAGGTCATCAACGGCGCCCGATCTGTTCCAGCACCAGCGTCTGGCTATGGGGATGTTGGCGGCCAGCCCGAGGACGGGGTAGGTATCGCGGTGCACGCCGGCAATGCCGGTGCAGGGGTTGCATCCAAGCCTTTCGTTTCGCTCTACGAAAACATGGTCACGAACATTGTGATCAACCCTGGCAAGCAGGCTGGCAAGCAAGCGGCAACCCTCGACATCGTCGTCACCGAGATACGCCCAACCGGTGAAATCGTAGAAGCGGCCAAAACCCAGGTAACCCGCGACAACACCATCGCATCTGTGGATATCCCGTACACCATAGTCGCCGGCAGCAAGGTCCGAGTGAAAGTGACTGTCCCAACGTCCGGGGATTCTGTCTTCTACCCTGGATCGATCACCCATTACCATGCGCTTGCACCTGCAGAAAACATCAATCAGGGCAAGCATCTGATAATTGGTGATAGCTGGACAACACCTGGAGCCGGTATTCACAAGCGGCTGATAGAGAGGCTTGATAAGGCTGTCGTGATCAGCAAGGGCATCCCAGGCAATCGAACAGACCAGATGGTCGCCAGGTTTTTTAAGGACGTAGCCGCGGAGAAGCCAGACTACGTTTGGATCATGGGCTCGACGAATGACTACTACCAGGGAACAACCAACCAGGTGTTTCAGTTCCAGATCACCTACCTGCTCGACTACGTCAGATCCATCGGTGCAAAGCCCATCATTTTCAATCCAACTGTCGGAGCTATCGCTCCAGCTACTGGCGGTAACCAGTTGCTCAAATCTCGCAGCTATGCGCTGAACACGCTGTATGTTCCAGCGGTGGTGTATTTGCGTAGCCCATTAATTCCGGTGAAGCAGTGAGGAATTGTGTTCGGTCGGCAGAACGCCGGAGAGGGGTGGTTACTTGTACCAATTTTTGTACCACTGCGTGTGTTTTACAGGTTTACCGTGTGTGGCGCAGGGTATTCGAACCCCAGCAAATGCTGGGGCTCTCTACTTTATGTTACGTTGCGTAACCCAAAAAACATTTTATGAGTATGTGCCAGGAAAGAGCTACACGCCCGTAGGTAAAGGGCTTCAGGTAAATTAAATTTCATCCTGTATCAGTTTTGTATCAGTTCGATCCCCTCCTTTCTGATGACTCGATCGTCACTGCAAGCGGGGGGTATTCGCTTCAGGTTTTTCGGCAAGCAGAAACAAAGAACCCCGCCAGTGGCGGGGTTCTTTTATCCGGGTTATTTCCCAGCGTCAGTCGTGCAGCGTTTCTGCCGCATACAAGGTGTTTTCCAGCAGGCAGGCGCGAGTCATAGGGCCAACGCCACCCGGTACCGGGGTGATCCAGCCGGCGCGGGGCAGGGCGGTCTCGTAGACCACGTCGCCCACCAGCTTGCCGTCTTCCTGGCGGTTGATGCCGACGTCGATGACGATGGCGCCTTCCTTGATCCACTCACCCTTGACCAGGCCCGGCTTGCCGGCGGCCACGACCACCAGGTCGGCACGCCCGACGTGGCCGGCCAGATCCTTGGTGAAGCGGTGGGTGACGGTAACGGTGCAGCCGGCCAGCAGCAACTCCATCGCCATCGGACGGCCGACGATGTTGGAAGCGCCGACGACCACTGCATCCATGCCGTACAGATCGGCACCAGTGCTCTCCAGCAGGGTCATGATGCCTTTCGGCGTGCATGGGCGCAGCAGAGGAATGCGTTGGGCCAGGCGACCGACGTTATAAGGATGGAAGCCATCCACGTCTTTATCCGGGCGGATGCGCTCCAGCAGCTTGGAGGCATCGAGGTGTTCGGGCAGTGGCAGTTGCAGCAGGACGCCGTCGATGTTCGGGTCATCGTTGAGGCGGTCGATCAGGCCGGCCAGTGCTTCTTGAGTAGTGTCGGAAGGCAAGTCATAGGCTTGTGAAAGAAAGCCGACCTCTTCGCAGTCTTTACGCTTGTGCGAGACATAAACCTGAGAGGCCGGGTCGCTGCCGACCAGGATCACCGCGAGGCCTGGAGTACGCAGGCCTTGCTGGCGACGCTCGGCGACACGTTTGGCGATCTGCTGGCGCAGGCTAGCGGCGATCGCTTTGCCGTCGATTAGTTGTGCAGTCATGACGCGTGATTAACCATCGAGAGGGAGAGAAAAAGAGCACGCATTCTCGCATGCCAGGACGTGAGGGCAAAGGCGCTTGGTCTGCAAATTCCCCTAACTCCTTTAATTAAATGAATTTTTTTCAAAAAAGAGTTGACGACCTAACGGCTCGTCTATAACATTCGTCGCACTTGTCGGGCACAGCCTAGCACTGGTTAAGAAGGTCGGGCAGAGTTGATGTTTAGCTCGTAACGACTGAAAGCACTTAGTTTGTAATCATTAAAGAATACAGATTAATAAGGCGCCCGTAGCTCAGCTGGATAGAGCATCCGCCTTCTAAGCGGATGGTCGCAGGTTCGAGTCCTGCCGGGTGCGCCATTAGGCAGCTTTGGCACAAGTAACGCAACAACGCAATATGGTGGGCGTAGCTCAGTTGGTAGAGCACAGGATTGTGACTCCTGTTGTCGTGGGTTCGATCCCCATCGTCCACCCCATATTCCGAAAGGCGCCAGATTAATAGTCTGGCGCCTTTGCTTTAAAAGCTTGATACGCGGACGTGGTGGAATTGGTAGACACACTGGATTTAGGTTCCAGCGCCGCAAGGTGTAAGAGTTCGAGTCTCTTCGTCCGCACCAATTAAGTAGCTATTTATATAGCAGATGACGGCGCAGCACCTGAAAAGGGCTGCGCCGTTTTCGTTTCAGAAGTCTGTATTTCCAGTGGGTCGCAGGTGGTGGGCCAGGGAAGCGACGAAACACTCGTCCTTTGGTCGCTGGAATGCTGAAGGTTTGCCGGTCGGGTTGTGGTTTGGTCCGGCCATCAGGGATGTGACGTGCCATTGCTTCTATATATAGAAGCGTTGGTGCAGAGGCCCTGGTTTGATTCGCTGTATTTGCTCTCAGGGCGAGGCTCAACCCTTGGTCCCCGCCTTTAAATCGCCAGCTGTTTTTTTACCCGTTTTCAGTAGGGTGACTTCTTGAGTTTGACCCACTAGAATGCATGCCCTTGATTCTGGGGTCGGAAACGGCCGGCTAACGTCTGTGCAACGAGGAATATCCATGCAAGTTTCTGTTGAAAATACTTCTGCTCTTGAGCGCCGCATGAGCATCACCGTGCCGGCTGAGCGCATCGAGACACAGGTCAACAAGCGTCTGCAGCAGACTGCCCAAAAGGCCAAGATTCCAGGCTTCCGTCCTGGCAAAGTCCCAATGAGCGTGATCCGTCAGCGTTATGAAGCCGATGCGCGTCAAGAAGCTGTGGGCGACGTGATCCAGGCTTCCTTCTACGAAGCCGTTGTCGAGCAGAAGCTGAACCCGGCTGGCGCTCCTTCGGTTGAACCAAAGGTTCTGGAGAAGGGCAAGGACCTGGAATACATCGCAACGTTCGAAGTGTTCCCTGAGTTCACCGTTGCCGGTTTCGAGTCCATCGCCGTTGAGCGCCTGAGCGCTGACGTGGCTGATGCCGATCTGGACAACATGCTGGAAATCCTGCGCAAGCAGAACATTCGCTTCGAAGTGGCCGACCGTGCCGCCCAGAACGAAGACCAACTGAACATCGATTTCGTCGGCAAAGTCGACGGTGAAGTGTTCGCTGGCGGTTCCGCCAAGGCTACTCAGCTGGTACTGGGTTCCGGCCGCATGATCCCGGGCTTCGAAGAAGGCCTGGTCGGCGCCAAAGCTGGTGAAGAGCGCGTTCTGAACCTGACTTTCCCTGAGAACTACCAGAACCTGGACCTGGCTAACAAAGCCGCCGAGTTCACTGTGACCGTCAACACCGTTTCCGAGCCTAAGCTGCCAGAGCTGACCGAAGAGTTCTTCGCTCAATTCGGCATCAAGGAAGCTGGTCTGGAAGGTTTCCGCGCCGAAGTTCGCAAGAACATGGAGCGTGAACTGCGTCAGGCCATCAAGTCCAAGGTCAAGAACCAGGTAATGGACGGCCTGCTGGCTGCCAACCCGATCGAAGTGCCTAAGGCTCTGCTGGACAACGAAGTGAACCGTCTGCGCGTTCAGGCCGTTCAACAGTTCGGCGGCAACATCAAGCCTGATCAACTGCCGGCCGAGCTGTTCGAAGAACAAGCCAAGCGTCGCGTTGTACTGGGTCTGATCGTGGCTGAAGTGGTCAAGCAATTCGACCTCAAGCCTGACGAAGCCCGCGTGCGTGAGCTGATTCAGGAAATGGCTTCTGCTTACCAAGAGCCGGAGCAGGTCGTGTCCTGGTACTACAAGAACGAGCAGCAACTGAACGAAGTCCGTTCGGTTGTGCTGGAAGAACAAGTTGTGGATACTGTTCTGCAGAAAGCTAGCGTGACCGACAAATCGGTCTCTTACGAAGAAGCGGTCAAGCCGGTAGAAGCACCACAAGCCGACTGATTTTTTACTCGTTCGAAAATACACACCATAAGCCAGCCTTCGTGCTGGCTTATGCGTATTCAAGACATGACTATTTGGGAGTGACTGCAGGACATGTCCCGCAATTCTTATTATCAGCAGAGCTCTGACATCCAGGCCGCAGGCGGTCTGGTCCCGATGGTTATCGAGCAGTCCGCCCGTGGCGAACGCGCCTATGACATCTACTCGCGCCTCCTCAAGGAGCGGGTGATCTTCCTGATTGGCCCGGTAGAAGACTACATGGCCAACTTGGTCGCGGCACAATTGCTCTTCCTTGAAGCGGAAAACCCGGACAAGGACATCCATCTTTACATCAACTCGCCAGGCGGTTCGGTGACTGCGGGCATGTCGATCTACGACACCATGCAATTCATCAAGCCGGACGTTTCCACCATCTGCATCGGCCAGGCCTGCAGCATGGGGGCCTTCCTGCTCGCCGGTGGCGCAGCGGGCAAACGTCATTGCCTGCCTAACTCGCGGATGATGATTCACCAGCCATTGGGCGGTTTCCAAGGCCAGGCTTCGGATATCGACATCCACGCCAAGGAAATCCTGCACATCCGTTCGCGTCTGAACTCGCTGCTGGCCCATCACACCGGTCAGAGCCTCGAGACCATCGAGCGCGACACCGAGCGCGACAACTTCATGAGCGCAGAGCGTGCGGCTGAATACGGCCTGATTGACTCTGTGATCACCAAGCGTCAAATGCCCGCCTAAGCAACTCAAATGTAGGTGGTTGGTTTAACCGGCCACCTGCGGACTTGAAAAAGCCCGCAATTGCCTTCATCTTGTGTTGCAAGCCTATCGGATTTGGATCGATCGAATGACTGACACCCGCAACGGCGAGGACAACGGCAAACTGCTTTATTGCTCCTTCTGTGGCAAAAGCCAGCATGAAGTACGCAAATTGATTGCCGGCCCCTCGGTCTTTATCTGCGACGAGTGCGTCGACCTGTGCAATGACATCATCCGTGAGGAGGTGCAGGAAGCACAGGCCGAAAGCAGCGCGCATAAATTGCCTTCGCCTAAAGAAATCAGCGGCATCCTTGATCAGTATGTGATTGGTCAGGAACGTGCGAAAAAGGTTCTGGCAGTAGCGGTATACAACCACTACAAGCGCCTCAACCAGCGTGACAAAAAGAATGACGAGGTCGAACTGGGCAAGAGCAACATCTTGCTGATCGGCCCTACAGGTTCGGGCAAGACTCTGTTGGCAGAGACCCTGGCACGCCTGTTGAATGTACCCTTCACCATTGCCGACGCCACTACCCTGACCGAAGCCGGTTATGTGGGTGAGGACGTCGAGAACATCATTCAGAAACTGCTGCAGAAGTGCGATTACGATGTAGAGAAAGCTCAAATGGGCATCGTCTATATCGATGAAATCGACAAGATTTCCCGCAAGTCTGACAACCCGTCGATTACCCGTGACGTTTCGGGTGAAGGCGTGCAGCAGGCTTTGTTGAAACTGATCGAAGGCACTGTGGCTTCCGTTCCGCCTCAAGGTGGTCGCAAGCATCCGCAGCAAGAATTCCTGCAGGTCGATACACGCAACATCCTGTTCATCTGCGGTGGTGCGTTCTCGGGTCTGGAAAAGGTTATTCAGAACCGTTCGACTCGCGGCGGCATCGGCTTCAATGCTGAAGTACGCAGCAAGGAAGAGGGCAAGAAGGTCGGCGAATCCCTGCGTGAAGTCGAACCGGACGATCTGGTCAAGTTCGGCCTGATTCCGGAGTTCGTGGGCCGTCTGCCGGTTCTGGCGACCCTGGACGAGCTGGATGAGGCTGCGTTGATCCAGATCCTCACTGAGCCGAAAAACGCCTTGACCAAGCAGTATGCCAAGCTGTTCGAGATGGAAGGCGTCGATCTGGAGTTCCGTACCGATGCCCTCAAGTCGGTCGCCAAGCGTGCGCTTGAGCGCAAGACCGGTGCTCGCGGATTGCGTTCGATTCTCGAAGGCGTATTGCTCGACACTATGTACGAAATCCCCTCGCAATCCGAGGTGAGTAAAGTAGTGATCGATGAAAGCGTTATAGAAGGTAAGTCCAAGCCACTGTATATCTATGAAAACAGTGAGCCGACTGCCAAGGCAGCCCCGGACGCTTAAGCGCCGGACTGCTGGTTTGACAGAAGGGGCCTTCGGGCCCCTTTGCTTTTACTGCCTTTAAAGTACTGTCTTTGAGCTTGTTTTTTTTCGAGGCAGCCCCCATCTTGGTTTCAAGCTTACTTCCATCTGTTTACGGCCTTATGGCCGCCGTAGAGGCGAAATCATGAAGACAACCATCGAATTGCCTCTCCTGCCATTGCGTGATGTCGTGGTTTATCCGCACATGGTTATCCCGCTGTTCGTGGGGCGCGAGAAGTCTATCGAAGCCCTCGAGGCCGCGATGACGGGCGACAAGCAGATTCTTCTGTTGGCTCAGAAAAATCCTGCTGATGATGATCCCGGTGAAGATGCACTCTATCGCGTAGGTACCATCGCCACTGTTCTGCAATTGCTCAAGTTGCCCGACGGCACCGTCAAAGTACTGGTCGAGGGCGAGCAGCGGGGCGCTGTAGAGCGTTTCAGCGAAGTGGATGGCCACTGCCGTGCCGAAGTCTCCCTGATCGATGAGGTGGATGCTCCTGAGCGCGAGTCGGAAGTCTTTGTCCGCAGCCTGCTGTCCCAGTTCGAGCAATACGTGCAGTTGGGCAAGAAAGTCCCTGCCGAAGTGCTGTCGTCTCTCAACAGCATCGATGAGCCGAGCCGCCTGGTAGACACCATGGCCGCCCACATGGCGCTGAAAATCGAGCAGAAGCAGGAAATTCTCGAAATCATCGACCTGTCGGCGCGTGTCGAACACGTGCTGGCGCTGCTGGATGCGGAAATCGATCTGTTGCAGGTCGAGAAGCGCATTCGCGGTCGCGTGAAGAAACAAATGGAGCGCAGCCAGCGCGAGTACTACCTGAATGAGCAGATGAAGGCCATTCAGAAAGAGCTGGGCGACGGTGACGAAGGTCACAACGAAGTCGAAGAGCTGAAAAAGCGCATCGACGCCGCTGGCTTGCCAAAGGATGCCCTGGCCAAGGCCCAGGCCGAGCTGAACAAGCTCAAGCAAATGTCGCCGATGTCGGCCGAGGCCACAGTGGTGCGCTCCTACATCGACTGGCTGGTCCAGGTGCCGTGGAAGGCCCAGAGCAAGGTTCGTCTGGACCTGGCGCGTGCCGAAGACATCCTCGATGCCGATCACTATGGTCTGGAAGAAGTCAAAGAGCGGATTCTCGAATACCTCGCCGTGCAAAAGCGCGTGAAGAAGATTCGTGGTCCGGTACTGTGCCTGGTCGGGCCTCCCGGGGTCGGTAAAACCTCCCTTGCGGAGTCGATTGCCCACGCCACCAACCGTAAATTCGTGCGCATGGCCCTCGGTGGTGTGCGCGATGAAGCGGAAATTCGCGGCCATCGCCGTACCTACATCGGTTCGATGCCGGGAAGATTGATTCAAAAGATGACCAAGGTGGGGGTTCGCAACCCGCTGTTCCTGCTCGATGAAATCGACAAGATGGGCAGCGACATGCGTGGCGATCCGGCTTCGGCATTGCTCGAAGTGCTCGACCCCGAGCAGAACCACAACTTCAACGACCACTATCTGGAAGTCGATTACGACCTCTCCGATGTGATGTTCCTCTGCACCTCCAACTCGATGAACATTCCGCCAGCCTTGCTGGACCGGATGGAGGTGATTCGTCTGCCGGGTTACACCGAGGACGAGAAGATCAACATCGCGGTCAAATACCTGTCGCCGAAGCAGATCCAGGCCAACGGCCTGAAGAAAGGCGAGCTGGAATTCGACGAAGAAGCCATTCGCGACATCATCCGTTACTACACCCGCGAGGCTGGTGTGCGTGGGCTGGAGCGCCAGATTGCCAAGGTCTGCCGCAAGGCGGTCAAGGAACATGCGCTGGAAAAACGCTTCTCGGTGAAGGTCACTTCCGACCTGCTGGAGCATTTCCTCGGCGTGCGCAAATTCCGCTACGGCCTGGCCGAGCAGCAGGATCAGATCGGTCAGGTAACGGGCCTGGCCTGGACCCAGGTCGGTGGCGAGTTGCTGACCATCGAAGCCGCTGTGGTGCCTGGCAAAGGCCAGCTGATCAAGACCGGTTCGCTGGGCGACGTGATGGTCGAATCGATCACCGCGGCGCTGACGGTGGTGCGTAGCCGGGCGAAGAGCCTGGGGATCCCCCTGGACTTCCATGAGAAGCGCGACACCCATATCCATATGCCGGAAGGGGCGACCCCGAAAGACGGCCCTAGTGCTGGCGTAGGCATGTGCACGGCCCTGGTTTCGGCACTGACCGGCATTCCGGTGCGGGCTGATGTGGCGATGACCGGGGAAATTACCCTGCGTGGTCAGGTGTTGGCGATCGGTGGTTTGAAAGAGAAACTTCTTGCAGCACATCGCGGCGGAATCAAGACAGTCATCATTCCAGAAGAGAATGTGCGTGATTTGAAGGAAATTCCTGACAATATCAAGCAGGATCTGCAAATTAAGCCAGTTAAATGGATTGACGAAGTCCTCCAAATTGCGCTGCAATACGCGCCGGAGCCCTTGCCGGATGTGGCTCCCGAGATAGTTGCAAAGGATGAAAAACGCGAGTCTGACTCTAAGGAAAGAATTAGCACGCATTAGTACGCATTAGCCTGGGGGGCTTCCTTGACAGCTTTTTAGAGCCCTTGTTATAAAGCGGCTCTTAAGTGTCTGTAGGCCATTCAGCACTGGTTTTTGCTTTCACCAAAAAACTTAGAATCATACTCAAATAGATATATAAGGGGACTTAGAGTGAACAAGTCGGAACTGATTGATGCTATCGCTGCATCTGCTGATATCCCGAAAGCTGCTGCTGGCCGTGCGCTGGATGCAGTAATCGAATCCGTCACTGGCGCTCTTAAGGCTGGCGACTCCGTTGTACTGGTTGGTTTCGGTACTTTCTCTGTTACCGATCGTCCTGCTCGCATTGGTCGTAACCCACAGACCGGTAAGACGCTGGAAATCGCTGCAGCCAAAAAACCAGGTTTCAAAGCTGGTAAAGCACTGAAAGAAGCCGTTAACTAAGCTTCCTTCAAGCCTTTGCCTACCCGGGTCGGGGTCTTTCCCGACCTGGCAGCGGAGCGGTAAGGCAGCCGGTTAGAAATCCGGTTTGTCACATCGGGGATCGAAGGTTCGAGCCCCTGTCCGCTCCGCCAGTTACGAGAAAGGCGCATCCTCGGATGCGCCTTTCTTCTATCCGGATTCTACCCACGCTCCACGGTTGCTTAATTTGAAGTACAACCGTTTCTGGGGGACGCATGCTGCAGAATATCAGGGACAATTCACAAGGCTGGATTGCCAAGACCATTATCGGGGTCATCGTCGCACTGATGGCGCTGACCGGTTTCGATGCCATTTTTCAAGCCACTTCCACCAGTCAGGACGCGGCCAAGGTCAATGGCGAAGAAATCACCCAGAATGAGCTGAGCCAGGCGGTTGATATGCAACGCCGTCAGCTCATGCAACAACTGGGCAAGGATTTCGATGCTTCCTTGCTCGACGAGAAGATGCTGCGTGAAGCGGCTCTCAAAGGTCTGATCGACCGCAAGCTGCTGCTGCAAGGCGCCGAAAACTCCAAGTTCGCCTTCTCTGAAGCCGCTCTGGATCAGGTGATCCTGCAAACACCGGAATTCCAGGTGGACGGCAAGTTCAGCCCTGAGCGTTTCGACCAGGTGATCCGTCAGCTGGGTTATAGCCGGATGCAGTTCCGTCAGATGCTGGCTCAGGAAATGCTGATCGGCCAGGTGCGCGCCGGTCTGGCTGGCAGCGGTTTCGTGACCGATGCCCAGGTGCTGGCATTCGCTCGTCTGGAAAAACAGACCCGTGACTACGCTTCCCTGACCATCAAGGCCGACCCGGCGGCAGTCAAACTGACCGACGATGAGGTCAAGGCTTACTACGACGAACACGCCAAGGAATTCATGTCGCCGGATCAGGTGGTCATCGACTACCTGGAATTGAAGAAGGCTTCCTTCTTCGATCAGGTCAACGTCAAGGACGAAGAGCTGCAGGCGCTGTATCAGAAAGAAACCGCCAACCTGTCCGAGCAGCGTCGTGCCGCGCACATCCTGATCGAAGTGAACGACAAGGTGAACGAAGCACAGGCCAAGGCCAAGATCGAAGAGATCCAGGCACGCCTGGCCAAGGGCGAAAGCTTCGAGGCGCTGGCCAAGGAGTTCTCCCAGGACCCGGGTTCGGCGAACAACGGTGGTGACCTCGGTTATGCCGGTCCTGGCGTCTATGACCCGGCCTTCGAGGAAGCGCTGTACGCCTTGAACAAGGATCAGGTTTCGGCGCCGGTACGCACCGGTTTCGGTTTCCACCTGATCAAGCTGCTGGGCGTCGAGGCACTTGAAGTGCCGAGTTTCGCCAGCCTGAAAGACAAGCTGACCCGCGAGCTGAAAACCCAGCAGGTCGAGCAGCGTTTTGTCGAGGCGACCAAGCAACTGGAAGACTCCTCGTTCGAAGCTTCGGATCTGGCCCAGCCGGCTCAAGAGCTGAAACTGACCGTGCACACTTCCGCTCCATTCGGGCGTGAAGGGGGCGAGGGCATCGCTGCCAACCGCGCCGTGATTCAGGCTGCTTTCAGTCCTGAAGTGCTGGATGAAGGTGCCAACAGCACCGCCATCGAGCTGGATCCGGAAACCGTAGTGGTCCTGCGCGCCAAAGAGCACCGCAAGCCAGAGCAGCTGCCGCTGGAAAGCGTTGCCAGCAGCATCCGCACGCAATTGGCCAAGGAGCACGCCAGTGCTGCCGCCAAGGCCAAGGCCGATGCCTTGATCGCCAGCCTGCGTGAAGGCAAGACAGCGCTGAAAGCGCCTGTCGATGGCCAGAACTGGAAGGTTTCCGAAGCAGTGACCCGCGGCCAGGAAGGCGTTGAGCCGATCGTTCTGCAGGCCCTGTTCCGCATGACCAAGCCAGCGGCCAAGGACAAGCCGACCTTCAGCCGCGTGACCCTGCCGAATGGCAGCCTGGTGGTCCTGCAACTGAGTGGCGTGAACGAAGCCGCTGCACCGACTGACGAAGAAAAGGCTCAGTACCGCCGCTTCCTCGCCTCGCGTGCGGGTCAGCAAGACTTCGCGGCGTACCGCAAGCAGTTGGAAAACCAGGCTGACATCAAGCGTTTCTGATGCCTGACTGAAGTACAAACAGAGACCCCGGCCAACGTGCCGGGGTTTTTGTTTTCAGCGTATGGCGGGAAACCCATGGCGTCGGGCGTTCACGGCCACCAGCAGACAAACCAGCAACAGGCCGATGATCACCCAGGGAAACGACAATACGCCCGGGCCCTCCAGCAGCACGCCACCCACCAGCCCGCCACCGGCGATAGCCAGGTTCCAGGCGGTCACCAGCATCGACTGTGCGGCGTCGGCGGAGGAACCGGAGGTCTTTGCCAGGGCTGTCTGCAGCAGGGTGCCGAGGCCGCCGTACGACAGGCCCCAGAGGACCATCGAGGCGTAGACCGCGACAGGCGCGTCGGGCTGGAACGCCAGCAGCAGTGCGCAGAGGCCGAACAGGGTGCAACTGACGAGCACCAACTGGCGCAACCAGCGATCGATCAGCAGGCCGACGATCCAGATGCTCAGCACTGCGGTCAAGCCGAATACCAGCAACACCCGGTCGATCTGCCCGGTGATACCGGCCGGCTCCAGGAGCGGCGCGATATAGGTGTAGAGGATGTTGTGGCCCAGGACATAAGCGAAGGTCACGAACAGCACCGGCTTGACCCCGGGCAAGGCGAATACGCTCTTCAGCGACAGGCGCTTGTCGCTGCGCAGGCCGGGAAAGTCCGGTACCTGCCAGCGCACCCAGCCGAGCAGAACCAGAGTCAGCACCGTCATCAAGGCAAAGCTGGCCCGCCAGCCGACCAATGCACCGAGCAGTGTGCCCGCCGGGACTCCCAGGGACAGAGCCAGCGGCGCGCCAAGCATGGCGACGGCGATGGCCCGGCCCTGCAAGTGCGGTGCGACCATACGGCTGGCATATCCGGCCAGCAGGGCCCAGAGCAGCCCGGCGAAGATCCCGGCAAAAAAGCGCGCGACCAGGATCAGGCTGTAGTTGGTGGAGAGGGCCGTGACGCTGTTGACCACGGCAAAACCGCCTATGGCGATCATCAGCAAGGGACGGCGGCGCCAGCCTTGGGTGAGGATCACTAGCGGGATCGCCGCCAGTAGCGAACCAATGGCATACAGCGTGACCAACTGGCCGACCAGCGCCGGGGACACCGCCAGGTCCTGGCTCATCTGCGGCAGCAGGCCGGCTGGCATGGCTTCGGTAAGGATGGTGATGAAACCGGCGGTCGCCAGCGCCAGCAGGCCGCCCAGTGGAAGTCGGTCGCGACGCCTGGACTCGATGTCCAGCAGGTCGACGGTGGCAAGAGGTTCGGTCATGGTCTCAGGCTCGCTACAGGTTTCAGGAAGTAGGGAGGCTGAGGGTAGGGCGCTGTGATAAAGAGAAAAATAGGCTAAGGTTCCGAACTTATCGGACACCCATGTCCGCAATGGCGAGGTCGGCGATGGACTGGTTGAGCAATATCTCGGTCTTTCTGCATGTGGCGAAAACCCGCAGTTTTACCGAGGCGGGGCGGTTGTTGGGGGTATCGTCGTCGGCTGTCGGCAAGAGCATCGCGCGGCTCGAGGAGCGCCTGGAGACCCAGCTGTTCCATCGCAGTACCCGCAGTATCACCCTGACCGCCGAAGGCGCGAGTTTTCTCGAGCGCTGCCGCCGGATTGTCGCCGAGGTCGAGGCGGCCGAATTCGATCTGTGCAAGTCTTCCAATGTTCCGCGGGGCAAGCTGCGGGTCAGCCTGCCGCAGGTTCATGCCCTGGTGATGCCGGTGTTGGTGGAGTTCATGCAGCGTTATCCGCAGATCGAGCTGGATATCGAGCTGACGGACCGCATAGTGGATGTCGTGGAAGAGGGGTTCGATGCCGTGATACGCACCGGCAGCCCCGGCGATTCACGGCTGGTAGCCCGGTCGTTGGGGCAGTTCCGCCTGGTGCTGGTGGGCACGCCTGAGTACTTTCGCGAGCATGGCGTTCCGCGGACGCCCGCGGACCTGGCTAACCACGGATGCTTGCGGCATACCTTCCACAACACCGGCAAACTCGAACACTGGCCATTGCGACGAGCGCTCGACGCCCCGGAACCGCTGCTGCCGACACGTTTTGTCAGCACCTCTATCGAAGCGGTGGATCACGCGGTACGGCGTGGCCTGGGGATCGCCTGCCTGCCCGATTTCATGGTGCACGAGGCGATCGCGCGAGGAGAATTGCAGCCAGTGCTCGACGAGCATCTCGAATACAACGGCACCTTCTGGCTGCTCTGGCCGGCGAGCCGGCACACCGCCGCCAAGCTGCGGGTATTCATCGATCATCTGTGCGCGCGACTTTTTCCGGCAAACCGTGGTCAGTAACCTTGTATTAACCTTAAGACACTAATCCGCGAGCCCTGTAGCCTCGAACTGTTGCACAATACGCCCCGGACCGTTTTCCTCAGGATTTTCGATGTATAGATCATTTCACCTGCGTGCCGCCGGGTTGACGCTGCTGCTGGCGGCCGTCGCCGGTTGTTCGTCGCAAAAGACCGCCATTTACGAGCATGAAAACTTCGATGACTCCGGCACCTTTTCGCGCAATTACCCGGTGAGTGACACGGCCTCCTGCGAGGCCGCTCGTCGCGCCTTGCTCAGCCAGGGCTACATCATCACCAGCAGCGATCCGAAACTGGTCAGTGGCCACAAGAGCTTCCAGCAGACGGGCGAAACCCACATGGAGATCAGCTTCAGCGTGGTGTGCGCCCAGGACGGCAACACCAATCACCGCTCCACGGTGTTCGCCAACGCCCTGCAGGACCGTTATGCGCTGAAGAAGGTCAACAACTCGGCGAGCCTGGGGGTGGGCGTGCTGGGTTCGGTGTCGATGCCGATCGGCTCGACCGACGACTCGATGGTCAAGGTCGCCAGCGAGACGGTTTCCTCGGCGAAGTTCTACGAGCGTTATTTCGCCCTGGTGGAGCTGTTCCTGCCACAGGAAGCGAAAAAGGCCGCGCACATCATCGAGAAGCCGAAGACCGATCTGGGCGTGCCTGAACCCAAGCCCGCCGAGCCGGCCGCAGCGCCAGCCCCGGCGCCAGTGACACCGCAACCGGCGCCTGTGGTACCGCCTGCTGTGCCGGCTACCGAGCCAGCTCCGGCCACCCCGCCGGTTGTGCCGGCCGAATCGAGCCTCTCGCAGCCGCTAGCGCCACCCGCGGAAGCGGCGCCCATCGCGCCGAGCGCACCTGCCGAGCCGACGCCGGCCACCGAGATTGTTACCCCGCCTCCTGCCAGCACCCTGCCGGCTCCGACAGAGCCGATTCCGGCGCTGCCACACTAAGCATCCGCGGATAGCTGCGGGATCGACCCAGGGGTCGATCCCGCGGTTGCCGAGCCTCTCTGAAAATTTCTTTGCCAGCTCGCGGGTAAATCCGTTGCCAGCTGCTACGTTCCATTTGAGGGGCGGAGATTGCGCGCGGTATTTTTTCTGTCACACCGGCACTTTATGCTGGTGCCCAAGGTCAGTAATAAGGCTATTCACTCAGAAGGTTACCTACACCCCACACACAAGGAGTCCGCCATGGACGATTACCAAGAAGAACTGCTGGAATTCCAGGCTTTCGAACTGGATCCGCTGGAACCCGCAGAAGACGCCACCGAGCTGTAACGCCGGTGGCGTTTTTTTTCAGGCGGACTGCCGGTGGCTGCGACGGAATTCACCCGGTGTCTGGCCGCTCCAGCGCTTGAAGGCGCGTTGAAAGGCCTCGGCTGAGGCAAACCCCAACAGATAGGCAATTTCCCCGAAGGCCAGTTCGGTATCGCGAATGTAGGTCATGGCCAGGTCGCGGCGGGTGTCGTTGAGAATGGCGCGAAACTGCGTCCCTTCCTCGGCGAGTTTGCGGCGCAGGGTCCAGGTTGGCAGCTTCAGGCGTGCCGCCACTTCTTCCAGGTCGGGCTCCCGGCCACCATTGAGCAAAGGCCCCAGCAACTGAGTGATGCGTTCACGCAGGCTGCGGGTGCGGGTCAGTTGCTCCAGTTCCCGTTCACAGAGTTGCAGCAGATGGCGCCAGGTACTGGGGCAGTGCTCGACATTGCGCTGGGCCAGGGTGGCCTGGCTCAGGCGCAGCTGGTTGTGCTCGGCGCCGAACTGGATCGGGCAATCCCCCAGGCTGTTGTAGCGGTCGCGGTAATCGGTCTGGGCAAACTCGATCTCGATGCGTTCGGCCTTGACCGGCGAGCCGAGGCTGCCCAATTGCTGCAGCCAGCCGGCCAGGATCGAGTCCACCACAAAGCGGTTGTAGGCGTTGTAGGGGCTGATGGAGTAGAAGCGCAGCCAGGCGCCGTCGGCGTCTTCATGGAAGCTCGATTGGCCGCGATAGTTCGAGCCGTACAGCGCTTCGAAGCGGGTCAGGCAGCGCGCGGCCTCGCGCACGGTCGGCGCCTGGGCAGCGGTGACGCCCGCCAGCCCGGCCTGGCTCAGGCGGCTGAGCTGGCCCATGCGCAGCCCCAGCGCCGGATCGCCGGTCAGTTGAATCGCCGCGTGGCCCAGGCGCATGTAGCGGGGAATCGACAACCGCGCTCCGGCCTCGGCCAGGCGCGCGGCATCCAGTCCGTATTGTTCCAGCAGCGGCTGTGGGTCGAGGCCATGGCTGCGCACGGCGTCGGCCAGGCTATGGACGAAGCCCACCGATAGGTCTCCGAGGCGCATCGGTTGGGGCTTCATGGATTTACAACCAGATATTCAGCAAACGGGCGCCACGGGCATCGCCATCGGCGAAGTGCTCGCCGTTGCTGTTGATGAAGCTTTGTCCGGCGCTGCCCTGATCCCAGAACTGGCCGCGCAGGAACACGCTGACGCCGGCGCTGGCCAGGCTGCTGGGGGCGCGGCCGGTCAGGGTCAGGCGGCGCCAGGCTTCGCCTTCGCTGACTTCTTCAGGCTTGAGGCTGACCTCGCTCGGGGTCGAGAGGTTCTTGTAGCCGCGCCATGGCCTGTCCCAGGCGCCACGGCCCATGACGAAGGCCGGGACCGCCACCAGTTGCGCGCCTTGGGCGTTGAGCTTGCGGTAGTTGTCCGGGTACCAGCTGTCGCTGCCGATCAGCACGCCCAGGCGTCCGGCCGGGGTGTCGACGACCTGGACAGCCTGGTCGGCGCTGGCCTGGATAAAGCCGCGCTCGTCGAAGGTCGGGTACAGCTGGCGCTGCGGCTGGCCGATCGGCAGGCCGTCGCTGCCGAAGACCAGGGTGGTGTTGTACAGGGCGCCGCTGCCGATGCGCAGGTTGCTGCCTTCGATCACCGGTTCCGGCAGGACAATGGAGCCTGCCACCAGGGTGATGCCGAATTCCTTGGCCAGGCCGCCGAACAGCCGCTGGTACTGCTCGGCCATGCTCCTGGCCTTCATCCGCAAGTGGGCGTCGTTCAGGCGGTTGTCGCCCTTGGCGGTGATCAGGGCGCGCAGGAAGGGCAGGGGGTTGCTCACCGCCAGCCAGTTCATTGCCTCTTTCAGGCTGGCTGCCTGGTACAGCTCGTTTTTCTCGCCGCTGACCATCAGCCAGGTGCCGATGTGCTCCGGCAGCACCACCACGGTCTTTTCGTTCAGCAGCCCCTGGTCCCGGGCCTGTTGCAGGTAGGCCGCGAGCTTGCGGTGCAGGCGTTCGGGGCTCTGGTAATCGGTGGGGAACAGTTCCGGCTGGATGCCCAGCAGGTTGCCATGGTCGGCGGGAGTGCCCTGGTCCACCGCGAGCTTGATCCGCAGGTCGGACAGGTAATGCCCGATCGGCCGCTCGCGGGTCCACAGGGCGTAGCTGGTGATGGCGGCAATCAGGGCCAGGGTGAAGGTGAAGTAAAGAAGTTTGCGCATGGGAAGACAGTCGGCAGCCGTGTGCGGGATTCGCTGACTAGGGTAGGGCCCATGTCCGCGATTGCCAAGGGTGGGCTGCGCATTTGGATCAATAAGTTGTCAGTTACGGTCATTGAGCGCCTTGGGGGCTGCTCTTAGTCTGTCGAACATGACCGACGGAGGCCGCAGAGCTTCCGCATTTTTTCCGTGATCGATCGATGTGGAGTTACCGATGGCCGCCGCTCACTACCCGCATTTGCTGGCCCCGCTGGACCTGGGCTTTACCACCCTGCGCAACCGTACCCTGATGGGCTCGATGCACACCGGCCTGGAAGAAAAGCCCGGCGGTTTCGAGCGCATGGCCGCCTACTTCGCCGAGCGTGCCCGCGGTGGCGTGGGCCTGATGGTGACCGGTGGCATTGGCCCCAACGACGAAGGCGGCGTGTACTCCGGCGCGGCCAAGCTGACCACTGAGGAAGAGGCGCTCAAGCACCGTATCGTCACCCGCGCGGTCCACGAGGCGGGCGGCAAGATCTGCATGCAGATCCTCCACGCCGGACGTTATGCCTACAGCCCGAAACAGGTGGCGCCGAGCGCGATCCAGGCGCCGATCAACCCGTTCAAGCCCAAGGAGCTGGACGAAGAGGGCATCGAGAAACAGATCCGCGACTTCGTCACCTGCTCCACCCTGGCCCAGCAGGCCGAGTACGACGGCGTCGAGATCATGGGCTCCGAAGGCTACTTCATTAACCAGTTCCTCGCCGCGCACACCAACCACCGCACCGACCGCTGGGGCGGCAGCTACGAAAACCGCATGCGCCTGCCGGTGGAAATCGTCCGCCGCGTGCGCGAAGCGGTAGGCCCGAACTTCATCATCATCTTCCGCCTGTCGATGCTCGACCTGGTGGAAGGCGGCAGCATCTGGGAAGAAATCGTGCAACTGGCCAAGGCCATCGAGCAGGCCGGCGCGACCATCATCAACACCGGTATCGGCTGGCACGAAGCGCGGATCCCGACCATCGCCACCAAGGTGCCGCGTGCCGCTTTCAGCAAGGTCACGGCCAAGCTGCGCGGTTCGGTGTCCATCCCGCTGATCACCACCAACCGTATCAATACCCCGGAAGTGGCCGAGCAGATCCTCGCCGAAGGCGACGCCGACATGGTCTCCATGGCGCGGCCGTTCCTCGCCGATCCGGAGTTCGTCAACAAGGCGGCCGCGGGGCGTGGCGATGAAATCAACACCTGTATCGGCTGCAACCAGGCCTGCCTGGACCACACCTTCGGCGGCAAACTCACCAGTTGCCTGGTCAACCCGCGGGCCTGCCACGAGACCGAACTCAACTACCTGCCGGTGCAGCAGATCAAGAAGATCGCCGTGGTCGGCGCCGGCCCTGCCGGGCTGTCCGCCGCGACCGTGGCGGCCGAGCGCGGCCATCAGGTGACGCTGTTCGATTCGGCCAGCGAAATCGGCGGCCAGTTCAATGTCGCCAAGCGCGTGCCGGGCAAGGAAGAGTTCTTCGAAACCCTGCGCTACTTCAAGCGCAAGCTGCAGACCACCCACGTCGAGCTGTGCCTGAACCGCCGGGTCGATGTCGAGCAACTGGTGGCCGGCGGTTATGACGAAATCATCCTGGCTACCGGTATCGCCCCGCGCACGCCGGCGATCCCGGGCGTCGATAACGCCAAGGTCCTGAGCTACCTGGACGTGCTGCTGCAGCGCAAGCCGGTGGGCCAGAAAGTGGCGGTGATCGGGGCCGGCGGCATCGGCTTCGACGTCTCCGAATTCCTCGTGCATCAGGGCGTGGCCACCAGCCAGGACCGCGAAGCCTTCTGGAAGGAGTGGGGCATCGACACGCACCTGGAGGCCCGTGGCGGCGTCGCCGGGGTCAAGCCTGAGCGTCATGCTCCGGCGCGTCAGGTGTTCCTGTTGCAGCGCAAGACCTCCAAGGTCGGCGACGGCCTGGGCAAGACCACCGGCTGGATCCACCGTACCGGCCTGAAGAACAAGCAGGTGCAGATGCTCAACAGCGTCGAATACCTGAAGATCGACGACGCCGGCCTGCATATCCGCATCGGCGAAAGCGGCGAGCCGCAGGTGTTGCCGGTGGACAATATCGTGATCTGCGCCGGTCAGGACCCGCTGCGCGAACTGCACGAAGGCCTGGTGGCCGCCGGGCAGAACGTGCACCTGATCGGTGGCGCCGACGTGGCCGCCGAGCTGGACGCCAAGCGTGCGATCAACCAGGGCTCGCGCTTGGCTGCCGGACTCTGATCCAGCGGTAATCAAGGCCACCGGGATTCTGTGTAGAGTCCCGGTGGCTTTTTTATGGCTGTTCCGACGCCATCGCGGGCAAGCCTCGCTCCTACAGGTCCGTGCGGTCCGTAGGAGCGAGCGGGCGGCGATCCGACTTGCCCGCGATAGGGCCACTGAGGCTGGTAAACTTCCCGCCTTCATCATTCAGAACCCGCCCGCGATGCATTGTCTTCCTGCTGTCGTTCCAGCCCGCCCATGAACCTCGGACCTTTCCACTGGCTGCCGAGCGCGCCCCTGCAACCGCTGGCCCTCGACTGGCTGTCCCGCGCCGGGGTGGAAGTGGCGGTTCTGCGCCTGGACCGGATCGACCCGCTGATCTCCGGCAACAAGTGGTTCAAGCTCGCCCCGCATCTGGCGGCGGCTGGCGAAGCCGGTGCGCAGGGCATCATCAGCCTGGGCGGCGCTCACTCCAATCACCTGCATGCATTGGCGGCTGCCGGCAAACGTTTCGGTTTCGCCACCGTGGGGCTGCTGCGCGGCCATCCGCAGGACACGCCCACCGTGCTCGACCTGCAAGGCTTTGGCATGCAGCTGCACTGGCTGGGTTACGGCGGCTACCGGGCGCGGCATGAGCCAGAGTTCTGGCAGCCCTGGCAGGCCCAGTACCCTGAATTGTTCCCGGTGGCGGAGGGCGGTGGCGGCCTGCTCGGAGCGACCGGCTGCATGCCACTGGTGAGCCAGGTGCGCAGCCAGTTTAATACCCTGGGCTGGGACGACTATCACGGCTGGTGGCTGGCCGCCGGCACCGGCACCACCCTGGCCGGGCTGGTGCTGGGGGAGGCCGGCGCCCACCCGGTGTACGGCGCCCTGGCGGTGCCGGACGATCATGGGGTCGAGCAACAGGTGGCGGCTATTGTGCGGGAGGCGGGGCTACAGGCCGCGCGCTATGAACTGCTCGACAGCAGTCGCGGCGGTTTTGCCAAGGTCGATCCGCTGCTGCTGGCGTTTATCGAAGAGAGCGAACGCCACAGCGGCATCCCCCTGGAGCCGCTGTACACCGGCAAGGCCTTGCTGGCCCTCAAGCAACAGGTGGAGGCCGGGCGCTTTGCCGCCGGCAGCCGCCTGGTCTTCGTGCATACCGGCGGCTTGCAGGGCCGCCGGGGTTTCGCCGTGCCGGCGCAGCCTTAGCCGCGCTTGGGCAGCATGCGTTGCAGGGTGTTGTCGCGCATAAAGTAGTGGTGATAAAGCCCGGCCACCGCATGCAGCCCGATCAGCCAGTAGCCGACGGTGCCCAGCAGCACGTGCCAGCCTTCGACCTGCTTGGCCAACTGTTTGTCTTCAGCCACCAGCAGCGGCAGGTCGATGCCGTAGAACATCACCTGGTGGCCTTCGGCGCTGGTGATCAGCCAGCCGAGGATCGGCATGGCGATCATGAACAGGTACAAAGCCCAGTGCATCAGCTTGGCCAGGATCATCTGCCAGCTCGGCGGAGCCGGCAGGATCTTCGGCGCCACCCCCAGGCTACGGGCCAGCAGGCGCAGCCAGACCAGCACGAACACGGTCAGGCCGAGCATGAAGTGGGCTTCCTTGATCAGCGTCCGGCCGCCGCTGCCCTTGGGAAAAATGCCGCGTAATTCGATGCAGGCGTAGACCGCGATCAGCAACACCAGCATCAGCCAATGCAATGCAATCGACACCGTGCTGTAACGGTTGTCGGAGTTCTTCCAGGGCATAGATCCTTCCTCGTTCATCAGGTCAGTAGCCTCCGTTCTTGGCGACGGAGTGCTGTAACTGTAATCCTGTTTCCGAGGCTCTGCCCGGGGCAAATGCGCAGTTTGAGCGGGTACCGATAAAAAACGGCAGCCCTGGACCGGGCTGCCGTTCGGGTGAGGCCAATGGCCGGTCAGCTGCTTTGCGGCATCTCGCCGTTGGCCAGGCGCCGGTTGATGTCGGCGATCACCTGCGGCAGGTCGCCGATGGTGTCGATCATGTAGTGCGGCCGCGACCCCTCGAACAGCCCGCGGATGCGCTGGCGCTCGCTGGCCAGGGTGTCGCTGCCCAGGGCGCGATAGGCTTCGTAGGTCAGGCCCAGGGCGTTGCCGGAGCAGATCAGGGCCACGGTCCACATGCCGGCGCGACGGCCTTCGAGAATGCCCGGCACGGTGTCGTCGATCTTCACGCAGGCAGCGACATCGTCGATCCCCAGGGCGATCACGTTGGCCAGGGCCTGGGCCGGCCATGGGCGGCCGTTCGGCACCTCATCGGTGGCCACCACATGGTCGGCGACATAGCCATTGCTCGCGGCCAGTTCCACCACCTTGTCCATGACCTGTTTCGGGTAGCCGGAGCAGGAACCGATCCGGATGCCTTGCTGGCGCAGGTTGGCGATGGTTTCCAGGGCGCCGGGGATCAGCGCCGAATGTTCGGCGATCTTTTCGATCTGCAGCGGCATGAAGCGCTGGTAGATGGCGGTGACGTCCTCGTCGGTCGGGGTGCGGCCGAACACCTGGCGATAACGCTCGGCAACCTCCGGCAGGTCGCACAGGGTGCGGATGTGGTCCCACTTGCCCATGCCCATCGGGCCGCGGGCTTCTTCGATGGAGACCTGCACATCGAACTCGGCGAAGGCCTCGACGAAGATCTGGGTCGGCGCGAAGGAGCCGAAGTCGACCACGGTGCCGGCCCAGTCGAGGATCGCGGCTTGCAGCTGGTTGGGGTTGCTGTAGTTCATGTTTCCAGTGCCTGTGTAGGAGCGAGGCTTGCCCGCGATGAACGATGATGAGGTTGATCTGACGGAANGCCCGCAATCGCGGGCAAGCCTCGCTCCTACAGGTTGTGGGTCGGATCAGATTTCCAGTACTTCCATTTCCTGTAGCACTTCGGCCACGGCCTGGACCGCGGCGCGCATTCCGGCCGGGTCGACATGGCCGATGCAGCCGACGCGGAAGGTCTCGACCTGGGTCAGCTTGCCCGGGTAGAGGATGAAACCCTTGGCCTTGACCCGTTCGTAGAACGCCTTGAACTGGTAGCGCGGATCTTTCGGCGCGTGGAAGGTGGCGATGATCGGCGCCTGGATCGCCGCCGGCAGGAAGCTGCGCAGGCCCAGTCGGGCCATGCCGTCGAGCAGCGCCTGGCAGTTGGCGGCATAACGCTGGTGACGCGCCGGCAGGCCGCCTTCTTCGTGGTATTGCAGCAGGGCTTCGTGCAGCGCCGCGACCACGTGGGTCGGCGGCGTGAAGCGCCATTGCCCGGTCTTGGCCATGTAGCTGTGCTGGTCGTGCAGGTCCATGGCCAGCGAGTGCGAGTTGCCGGCGGCCGCGGCCAGGGCTTGCTTGCGGGCGAAGACGAAGCCCATGCCGGGGACGCCTTCCAGGCATTTGCCGGACGCGGCGATCAGCGCATCGAACGGCACCTGTCGGGCATCGATCGGCAGCGCGCCGAAGGAACTCATGGCGTCGATGATCAGGCGCTTGCCATGACCAGCCACCACCTGGGCGATGTCCGGCAGCGGGTTGAGGATGCCAGTGCTGGTTTCGCAGTGGATCAGCGCCACATGGCTGATGGCAGCATCGGCGTGCAGCAGGCGGTCGACGTCGGCGGCGGTGGTCGGCTGGTCCTCGGCGGTTTCGAAGGTGCTGAAATCGCGGCCCAGCACTTCGCAGATCTTCGCCAGGCGTTTGCCGTAGGCGCCGTTGATCAGCACCAGCACCTTGCCGTCGCGCGGCACCAGGGTGCCGATGGCGGCCTCCACTGCGAAGGTGCCGCTGCCTTGCAGGGGCACGCAGTGGTGGCTGGCGGCGCCGTGGACGATGGCCAGCAGTTGCTCGCAAAGGCTGGCGGTCAGCTGGTTGAAACGGTCATCCCATGAACCCCAGTCCAGCAGCATCGCCTGGCGGGTACGGGCCGAAGTGGTCAGGGGGCCGGGAGTGAGCAGGATGGGCACGGCGGTACTCAATTCGGGTGTCCTCGCAGAAGCGTTAGGGGATGCGCTTGGGATAAAAACTACGGGGCCTAAATTGCAGTTTGGCTGGTTATCAATCAAATTGTTTGTTGTTATTCCAGCCATAAGTGAGACCGATAGATATGAACCTGTTCCAACTCCGCGCATTCGATGCCGTGGCCCGTGAAGGCAGCTTCACCCGGGCCGCCGCGCGGCTGTTCATCAGCCAGCCGGCAGTCACCGGGCATATCAAGGCGCTGGAGGAGCACTACCAGATCACCCTGCTGCGCCGCACCGCGCGCCGGGTCGAGCTGACGGAGGAGGGCACCAAGCTGGCGGCGATCACCCGCGCCATGTTCGGCCTGGCAGAAGAGGCCCAGGCCATGCTCGAAGCCAACCGACAGTTGCTCACCGGGCGCCTGGAAGTGGCGGCGGACGGCCCGCACCTGGTGATGCCGATGCTCGCCAGCCTGCGCGAGCGCTATCCGGGGGTTACCGTCAACCTGCGCCTGGGCAATGCCCAGGAAACCCTGGCGGCCCTGCTGTCGGAGCACGCCGATGTGGCGGTGCTGACCGAGGTCGAACCGCGCAAGGGCCTGCATCTGCAGAGCCTCGGCGAGTCGCGGATCTGCGCGCTGGTGCCGCAGGGCCATCCATGGCTGGCCGAGCCCGAGGGCGTGCGGCTGGAGCGACTGGACCAGGTGATCATGGTCCTGCGCGAACCCGGCTCGATCACCCGCCGCACCTTTGACGCGGCCTGCACCCAGGCCGGAATCACCCCCAAGGTGCTGCTGGAGCTGGACAGCCGCGAGGCGGTGACCGAGGCAGTGGCGGCGCAGTTGGGGGTGGGCGTGGTGTCGTCGCTGGAGCTCAGCCCGGACCCGCGGGTGCGGGCGGTGCCGATCATCGGCGAGGGGCTGCTGAACCGGCACATGCTCGGCTGCCTGGAGCGACGTCGGGAATTGCGCCTGATCCAGGCCTTCCTGGGGCTGGCGCCCACGAGTTGATACTTCGGATTGCACTGAACCTGTAGCCGCTGCCGCAGGCGGCGATAAGGCCGAAGGCCTTCGGCGATCTCAAGAGCACGTCTCCTGCGGAGCCGATCGCAGCCTGCGGCAGCGGCTACAGGGAACGAGTCGCGCAGCCTATCGAGAAGCCATCTCGGGCCAAACAGGGCTCCCGTGTGCATTCGATGCAACATGCGCCTGGCCCGCGTCGCGGTGACGGCGGGCAAGGTCGACAAGGGCTGAAGGGCGGGACAGGTGGTCGCGGATCTGACTTTTTGGTCGATTGGTGCCTTCAGGCCGTATAAACTTGCCCATCGCGTCGGCCAAATCCAACTCGACGCCACAGATCAAAGAGAGTGAGTAATGGGCGCACAGTGGAAGGTTAAACACAAAGAAGCAGCAGCCAACGCCAAGGGCAAGATTTTCGGCAAGCTGGTCAAAGAGATCACCATTGCTGCCCGCAACGGCGCTGACGTCGCCACCAACGCACACCTGCGTCTGGTGGTGGAGCAGGCGAAAAAGGCCTCGATGCCCCGCGAGACCCTGGAGCGTGCGATCAAGAAAGGTTCGGGCCAGCTCGGCGAGACCGTGCAGTATCACCGCGTGACCTACGAAGGTTTCGCGCCGCACCAGGTGCCGCTGATCGTCGAATGCGTGACTGACAACATCAACCGCACCGTGGCGGAAATCCGCGTGGCCTTCCGCAAGGGCCAGCTGGGCGCTTCGGGTTCGGTGTCCTGGGACTTCAACCATGTCGGCATGATCGAAGCCGCGCCGGACAGCCCGGACGCCGATCCGGAACTGGCGGCCATCGAAGCCGGTGCCCAGGATTTCGAGCCGGGCGAAGAGGGCGCGACCCTGTTCCTGACCGAGCCTGCGGACCTCGACGCGGTGCAGAAAGCCCTGCCCGAGCAAGGCTTCACCGTGCTCTCGGCCAAGCTGGGCTACCAGCCGAAGAACCCGGTCAGCGGCCTGTCCGACGAGCAGATGGCGGAAGTCGAAGCCTTCCTCGAAGGCCTGGACAACCATGACGACGTGCAGGACATGTTCGTCGGCCTGGCGGGTTAAGCCCGACCCTGAGAGTCGCGCTGTCTGAGCGATCTTTTCGCGAGCAAGCTCGCTCCTACAGGTTGCACATACCTTNAGCTTGCTCGCGATGCTCTGCTTCAAAACCCCTGCAATATCTCTAGCACTTCGGCAAACCCCGGCCGCGCCAGCACCTGGGGCTGACAGCAGTCGCTGATCAACGCCACTAGGCGTCCATGCTGCCGCGGGTCCAGGCCCGACTCGATCCTTTCCAGCAACTCCTCCAGCAGAATGCCGAAGGCCCGTACTTCGATGCGTTGCAGCGCCCGGGTTTCCTCGGTGTCGGCCAGCGCATGGAAGGACGCCGCGCCAAAATCCCCCAGCAGGCACTCGCCCTCTGGGTTCCACAGAATGTTATGGCCGTACAGGTCGCCGTGGGTGATGCCCTGGCGGTGCAGGTGTGCGCCGACCGAAGCGATGCCGCGGGCCATGCGCAAGGCCGCGTCGGCACTGAACCGGGTGCTTTCGTCGTAGATGTCGCGGGTGCAGGAGGCCAGGCTCGGCAGGGCCGCCAGGTTGCGGTAGCTCGGCTCGATCAACTGCATCACCAGGCCGTTCTGCCCTTGGGGATGATCGCTGATCCGGCCTTCGACCCGAATCAGGTTCGGATGCCGGCCGGCGCTGATGCAGGCGTTCATTTCATGCAGCGGCGAGCCGTCGCTGGTCATGCTGCCCTTGTACAGCTTGACCGCCACCTCGACTGACGCTTGCCCGGGGCGCTGCCAGCGGGCCTGGTGAATCACCCCGGACGCGCCTTCGCCCAGGCGCTGCTGCAATTCCAGCTCGGCCCAGGGAATGCGTGCCACCGATTCCAGCGCCGCCGCGTCGGCCTCGGATTCCAGCGGGTTGCCGGCATAGGCCAGCCAGGTCAGGCGCGGCAGGCCCAGCAGGAAGTCCGGCAGTGCGCTGAGGCGGTTGGCGGCGATGCGGATCAGCTCCAGCTGGTGGCATTGGCCGAGGCTCTGGGGCAGTCGGGTCAGGCGGTTGCCGGAGAGCATCAGCTTTTGCAGGTGCGGGCGCTGGCCCAGCTCGTCCGGCAGTGCCTCGATGCGGTTGTCGGTGAGGATCAGCCAGCGCAACAGCGGCGGCAGGGCGGCGGCGGGCACGCGCTCGATCCGGTTGGCCTTGAAGCCGACCATGCTCAGTTGCGCGCACTGGCCGACACAGGCCGGCATTTCGGTGAAAAGGTTGTCGGAGCAGAACAGCACCCGCAGGCGGGTCAGGCGGTGCAGGTCGTCCGGCAGGCTGCTCAGGGCGTTGCCGCTGAGGTTGAGCACTTCCAGTGAGTCCGCCAGGTCGAAGATCTCCCGGGGGAATTCGGTCAGCCCGCAAGACAGGTCCAGACGCTTGAGCCCGGCCAATTGGCCGGCCCGCAGTTGGGCAAGGGTATCCATGAACAGATTCGACACTCAGGCAGGAGGAGGGCGCGCGGCCCTGGAAATGGCCGCCATGATAGCGGCGCGGGGCGACGGGTGGCGACTGCTGGTTCAGCTCAGCGGCGTATCCGCGCTGATTTCCTGCAACTGGCCCAGGCGGCTGCGGGTGCGCGCCAGGTCGATGGCGTTGCCGCCCAGGCTCTCGCGCAGGGAGCGTTCGCCGATCAGGGTCAGGTGTTTGTCCTGGTCGTACAGCACGTCGATCAGGTTGATAAAGCGCTGCTGCACGGCGATCGGGCATTCGCCCAGTTCCGGCAGTTCGTCGATGATCCAATGGTCGAAACGCCGGCTCAGCTCCAGGTAGTCCATGACCGCAGTCGGCTGTTCGCACAGGTCACTGAAGGCAAAACCCACGCTGTGCCGGTCGCACAGCCGTACCTGGAGCTGGCGCGCGCCGACCATCAGCGCCGAGGTCGGGCCGTTGCGCTGCGGCAGGCCCAGGCTCAGGCGCTGCTGCTCGCTGCCGGGCCAGAGGTAACGGCCCTGGGTGAACATCTGCTGCGAATGGCTGCGGGGCTGGCTGCGGTAGTCGTGGGGGCCGCCGACCTCCATCACTTGCATGCGGCTGGCGATCAGGTCGATCACCGGTTTGAAGCGCGCATGGTAGAGCGGGTTGGGCAGCAAGCCCTGGGGGGCATAGTTGGAGGTCACCAGCAGCAGGATGCCGCGCTGGAACAGGGCCTTGAACAGCCGCGTGATCAGCATCGCGTCGCCGATGTCGTGGACGTGGAACTCGTCGAAGCACAGCACGCGGCAGTGGCTGAGCAATTCGTCGAGGGTGGCCTCCAGGGCGTCGGGCTGTTCGCGGTGGCGGAACATGCCCTGATGCAGTTGGGCGAAGAAATCGTGGAAGTGCAGGCGCTGTTTTTCCGCCAGCGGGATGGCGCGGAAGAAACCGTCCAGCAGCCAGCTCTTGCCCCGTCCCACCGCACCATGCAGGTACAGGCTGCGGCTGGCGTGTGGCTTGGCGTCTGGCTGGAGCAGGGCATTGGCCTGCTGGGCCATGTAGTCGATCACCCGCTGCTGGCTGTGGCTCAGGGTGTAACCCTGGTCGTGGGCCTTGTGCCGGAAATACTCGTGAATCACCCGACCGTGGCTGGTGCTGGCGGCGGGCCGGGCGAAGGCCTTGCCGAAGAACGCGCGCAGCCTGGGCCAGCGCGATGGGCGTAGCGAGCGGTTTGGCGGTAAGGCGGCCAATGGTGTCACCCCGATGGTTCCAGGCCTGCTCCCCCCCTGGAACCGGCGCGGTAATTTAACCAATCCCCGGCGCGGCATCCAGCGCTGTCTGAGGACAGGGTGGGCGTTCTACGAAAAGCTCCGGTCGGTACAGCTTTTTGCCCCTCTCAGTGCGTTCGACAATGGTGCGCCGGGCGCTCGGCGGGGGTGTTTCAAGGCAGGGCATTTTGCCGCCGCTGCTGGCGATTTCCCTGGTGCTGACTAACCTGAGCTGTACCTATCGTTCCTCAAAAGGATTGAGGCGTTGAATGGCAAGCGGGTTTTCGCAGTCATGAGCATGCTGCTCAGCGCGACGGCATGGGCCGCGGAGCTCCAGGTGGAGGTCCGGGTCAACGTGCAGCGTGGCTGCCAGCTGGTGGGACAGCAGCGCGACGCCGGCGTCGAGCAACTGGGCGTGCTGGATTTCGGCAGCGGCCCGCGTCTCGACAATCCCGCCGGCCCCCTCAGTGCGGCGTTGCTCGACGCCCGCCTGCCCAGGCTCGAATGCAACCCGGACACCCCTTATCAATTGCGCGTCGATGGCGGGCAACACGGGGGCGTCGGCGAAGTGCGCTACCTGGCCGGCACTGCCGAACACAGCAAGCCCATTCCCTATCGCCTGTACCAGGACGCGGCGCGGCGCATTCCGCTGCCGGTGAACGTGCCGGTGAGCGGCCGGGTGCCGGACTCGGGGTCGGTGGACCTGCCGTTGTACGGGCGGATCGAACCGCTGGCCGAGATCCCGCGGGTCAGCCGTTATTCCGATCTGCTGAAAGTGACGGTGACCTGGTAGTGGCCGGGCACCGAGGCTGGTCAAGGGGAGAGAGCCGATGGATCTAGGATGGCGGCGATGAGGATCAACAGCTGGGCGCTGGCGGCCCTGGGTTCGCTGCTACTGCTGGCTGGCAACGCGCAAGCGGCGATCAGCGGGCAGATTTACGCGCGGCTGACCATCATCGCCGGCTGTGAAGTGACCAAGGCCGCGACCAACACCCCCGAGAGTCCGGTCGAGGACTTCGGCCTGCTGGATTTCGGCCAGCATGGCCCGACCTGGAACACGCCCTTGAGGGCCAGCGTCAGCGGTAGCGGCAGCGGGCGCCTGGGGGTGGCCTGCAACCCTTCGGTGACCGGTTTCACCGTGACCATCAACGGCGGCCTGAATGGCGACGGCAGCACCCGCCGCCTGAGCAATGGCCGCCAGACCATTGCCTATCGGCTGTTTCTCGATGCCTCCGGCAGCGACAGCTACAGCATCGGTCAGCAACGCAATTTCGCCGTTACCAGTGGAGCCCAGATACCCATCCCGGTGTTTGGCTCGGTGGTCGCGAATACCCGCGCGCTACCGGCAGGGGTCTACACCGACACCCTGACGGTGACGCTGGATTGGTAAACCCCAAGAGGACGAATGTCATGCACATGCTTGTATCCCGGATCGCCCTGTCGCTGCTTGGACTGGCCATGTTCTCCGTGGCCCAGGCCGCGACGGTCACCGGCCAGATCACGTCCAGCCTGATTCTCACCAGCAGTTGCCAGGTCAACGGCGCGAGCGGCAGCAGCGGCCTGAACTTCGGCGCCCTGAACTTCGGCACCACCAACAGCCTGTTCACCCAGGCCACGGCCCAGGTGCTTGGCGGTGGCGGCGGGGCCTTGTCGATCCTCTGCTCCAGCGGCACCAGCCCGGTGGTGAAAGTCCGTGCGGGCGCCCATGACGGCGAGTCCGCCGGTGGCACCCGGGCCCTGGCCGATGGCAGCGGCAACTTCGTGCCTTACGACTTGTACACCGACTCCGGCCACTCGCAGCTCCTGGCCATCGACGATGTCATCAACCTGGCCACCAGCACCGGTGTGGCGCAGACCGTCAACATCTACGGCAAGGCGCTCGGCAAGGCTGGCCTGCCGGCGGGCACCTACACCGATACCGTCGCCGTCGAACTGACCTTCTGACGCCATGGCCCGTCACGCCTGCGCGGCGCTGGTGCTGCTCGGTGCCAGCAGCCTGCCGCTGCCCCTGGCGGCGGTGACCAGCCAGAGCTTCCAGGTCAGCGCCACGGTGGTCGCCGGCTGCCTGGTGGTGGGCGGGGTGAGCAATTACGGCAGCCTGAACTTCGGTAGCCAGTCGGCGTTGTCCACCAGCACGCTGCAGGTCGCCCTGGCGGGCAGCGTGCAACTGCAATGCACGCCGGGGGTGACCCTGAACATGAGTGTCGACGGCGGCCAGTACAACAGCAGCGGGCGGCACATGCAGCTCGATGGCGGCAGTGCGCGGGTGGCTTATCAGCTGTTTCGCGACGCCGCGTTCAGCCAGAGCCTGGGTATCGGCCAGAGCGTGGCGGTGGCCTACAGCGACGCGAACAACATCAGCCTGCCGATCTACGGCCAGGTGCAATTGCCGGGCAACCAGCCTGGGGGGACATACAGCGACGTGCTGCAGGTGCAGCTGTCGTGGTGATGGGGCAAGACCATAAGGAGTAGCAGCATGTATTCGACTTCCCGGCGCTTGCAGGCCGTTCGATGGGTTGCGCTGGCCATGGCGTTGCTGGGGGCGCCCCGGGCCATGGCCGCCAGTTCGGTGCTGATCTGGCCGATCGACCCGGTGCTGGAGGCCGATCAGCAAGCCAGCGCCTTATGGCTGGAAAACCGCGGCACGGAAACCGCGAACCTGCAGATCCGCGTCTTTGCCTGGAGCCAGAGCAGCTTCGAGGACCAGTACCAGAACCAGCGGGAGGTGATCGGCAGCCCGCCGGTGGCGAAGATCGCCCCGGGGCAGAGGCAGCTGGTACGCCTGACCCGGACCCGCGAAGTCCCGCCCGGCCAGGAGCTGGCTTACCGGATCATCATCGATGAAATCCCTTCGGCCCAGCCGCCGACCGTCGAAGGCGAGGGCAAGACGGCGGCGGCCATCCGGTTCCAGATGCGCTATTCGGTGCCGCTGTTCGCCTACGGCGCCGGGCTCTGGAGCAAGGAGGACAGCACCCGCCAGCGTGACCCGAAAAGCGCCGGCGTGCCCGAGCTGAGCTGGCGCAAGGTGGCGGTGGACGGGCGCAATTACGTGGAGGTGCGCAACCAGGGCGCGGTGCATGCACGCCTGACCGACGTGGCGTTCAAGCAGGCGGGGCAGACCCGGCCGCTGGTGGAAGGGCTGCTGGGCTACGTGCTGCCGGGGGCGATCATGCGCTGGCCGGTGCCCGCTGCGCCGACCGCGGATGCGGCGTTGCAGGTGCGAGTCAATGGCGCGCCGCAGGTGCAGAGCATTGCGCCGGCCCGCTAAAGCCGCCCGCCACCGCGGGCAGGCAAGGTTACGGAGCTGCCCGGCGATCGGCGATTCAGGCTGAGCGGTATCGGGAGCCACGGCTGGCCATGGAAGAAAGGTGTCCATCGATGGACGTAACGTCTCAATGAGACTCGGCGCGGTTCGTCGTTTCTGGCGCCGGGGATGGGTGCTGAGCGGGCTGTGTTGCTGGATGTTCACCTCCAGCAGCCTGGGTGGCGAGCTGCCGCCACCGCCCAGCGGCATGGACGCGATCAGCGATGCACAGTTGTTTCTGGAACTGGTGGTCAATCAGATGAATACCGGGCGGGTGATCGCTGTCGAGCAACGCGCCGGGCGCCTGTTCGTGCCGGCCCAGGCCTTGCGGGAAAGCGGGATGAAACTGCCCGAGGGGCTCGACACGCAGGTCGCCCTCGACAGCCTGCAGGGGCTGCACAGCGACTACGACAGCCAGGGTCAGCGCCTGTTGCTGCAGGTGCCGCCGGACTGGCTGCCGGAGCAACTGGTCGGCAGCCGCCAGGCCTATCCCCGGACCCCGGCGCTGAGCAGTTTCGGCGCCTTGCTCAATTACGATCTGTACCTCAACGACACCGACGATGCCGGTACCTACCTGGCCGCCTGGAACGAAGTGCGGCTGTTCGACGGCTGGGGCACCCTGTCCAACACCGGCCAGTACCGGCGGACCTTTTCCGGCCTGGGCGGGGGCACGCTGAATAACGGCTACCGGCGCTACGACACCACCTGGCGTTACTCCGACGACGAGCGCCTGCTGACCTACGAGGCCGGCGACCTGGTCAGCGGCGCCTTGCCCTGGAGCAACTCGGTGCGCCTGGGCGGCGTGCAACTGTCCCGCGACTTTGCCGTGCGCCCGGACCTGGTGACCTATCCCTTGCCGCAGTTCGCCGGGGAGGCGGCGGTGCCGTCCTCGGTGGACCTGTTTATCAACGGCTACAAGTCCAGCAGCGCCGACCTGCAGCCGGGGCCTTACACCCTGACCAATATCCCGTTCATCAACGGTGCCGGCGAAGCGGTGGTGGTGACCACCGATGCCCTGGGGCGCCAGGTGTCCACCACCGTGCCGTTCTATGTCACCAGCAGCCTGCTGCAAAAAGGCCTGAGCGATTTCTCGGTGGCCGCCGGGACCCTGCGCCGCGACTACACGCTAAAGGATTTCAGCTATGGCCCAGGCGTCACTTCCGGCAGCCTGCGCTACGGCCTGAGCGACCACCTGACCCTGGAAGGCCACGCCGAAGCCGCGGAGTCCCTGACCCTTGGCGGCTTCGGCGGCAACCTGCGCCTGGGCAATTTCGGCGTGCTCAATAGCGCCATCAGTCAGAGCCGTTTCGACGGCCAGGGCGGGCAGCAGGTCAGCCTCGGTTATCAGTACAGCAGCCAGCGCTACAGCCTGTCCTACCAGCGCATGCAGCGCCGCGACGGCTATGCCGACCTGACGGTGGTGGACAGCCCCTACGCCAGCCTCAGCCAGCGCAGCGAACAGCTGACCCTGAGCCTCAACCTCGAGCGCTACGGCAGCCTCGGCGTCGGTTATTTCGATGTGCGCGCCACGGACGACTCGCGTACCCGCCTGCTCAACCTGACCTGGAGCAAACCGCTGTGGCGCAGCAGCAGTTTCTACCTGTCGGCCAACCGTGAGATCGGCGACAGCAACTGGGCGGTCCAGGCCCAATTGGTGGTTCCTTTCGACCTCCACGGCAGCCTGAGCCTGAGCAGCGAGCGCAGCCAGGACGGGCAGAGCCGGCAGCGGATCAACTACAGCCGGGCGGTGCCCAGCGAGGGCGGCGTCGGCTTCAACCTCGGTTACGCCCAGGGCGATGCGCCGTCCTACCGTCAGGCCGACCTGACCTGGCGTTTGCAGTCGGTGCAATTGCAGGCCGGGGTCTATGGTTCCAGCGAGGCCGAAACCCGCTGGGCCGATGCCAGCGGCTCGCTGGTGTGGATGGACCGCCAAGTGTTTACCGCCAACCGCATCGACGACGCCTTCGTGGTGGTCAGCACCGCCGGCTACCGGGATATTCCGGTGCGCTACGAAAACCAGCTGGTGGGGCGCACCGACCGGAACGGCCATCTGCTGGTGCCCTGGAGCAGTGCCTATTACCGCGGCAAGTACGAGATCGACCCGCTGAACCTGCCGGCCAACGTGCAGAGTCCGCTGGTCGAGCAGCGGATCGCGGTGCGTCGCGGCAGCGGCTATCTGGTGGAGTTCCCCTTGACCCGCATCGTCGCCGCCAGCCTGGTCCTGGTGGACGCCCGGCACCGGGAGCTGCCCCTGGGCAGCCTGGTGACTCACGAGCAGAGCGGCGCCCAGGCGGTGGTGGGTTGGGATGGCCTGGTGTACCTGGAAAACCTGGCGCCGAACAACAGCCTGCGGGTCAACCTGGCCGACGGCGGCAGTTGCCAGGTGAGCTTCGCCCTGGAGCCGGAGCAGGAACAGGTGCCGCTGATCGGGCCGCTGGTGTGTCAGTGAGGATTCATGAACGGAGTCGGGAGTGGGTGAACATGGACAGGTTGCGTCGCTATTGGGGCCAGGGGCTGTTGCTGATGGTGCTGCTGTTGCCTGGGGCGGTTCATGCCCTGTGTTCGGTGGTCAGTACCTCGCCGGCAAGTTTCGGCACCCTCAGTTCGATCCTGGTGCGCACCACCTCGCAGTCCGCTTCCAGCACCAACGCCGGCCTGGCCTGCACCGGCTCGTTGGCGTCCCTGATGGCCAGCAACGACCATTTCTACGCCACCATCACCTCCTCGCAGAGCGGGTTGCTGGGCCCCACTGGCGATGTCATCAGCTATACGATCTATGGCGACAACAGCACCAATTACCCCATCACCCGCGGCGTGCAGTTCGACTTCGCGCGCAACTCCATCGTCGATGCCCTGGGGCTGCTGGGCAGCCCGACCGTGGCCAAGGCGATACCGGTCTACCTGGGCAGTATCACCGGCAGCAACGTCGCCGCCGGCCTCTACAGCGAAACCCTGAGCATTGCCTGGAGCTGGAACTATTGCTCGGGGATCGGAGCATTGGGCATATGCCTGGGGCGCGATATCGGCAGCGGCGTCGCCAGCCTGACGGTCAACCTGACGGTGGCCAACGACTGCGTGATCACCGCGCCCAACATCAGCTTCGGCAGCGCGCCGGTGATCAGCGCCTTCGCCACCGTCAGTGGGCAGACCATCAACCTCGCCTGCACCAAGGGCAGTGCCTACACCGTGGGCCTGGACGATGGCCAGCAGGCCGTCAGCGTCGGCGGGCGGCGGCGGATGGTCTCGGGGGGCAACTACCTGGCCTACGACATCTTCAAGAGCGCCGGCACCACCCGCTGGGGCAGCGTGGGCGCGGCGCGGCGGGCCAGTTCCGATGCCGAGGTGAATCCCGGTAACGGCCTGGGCACCGGCAGCCAGGTGTTCAACTACAACGCCAGGATCTACACCGACCAGGCCACGCCGCCGGCGGGGACCTATATCGACAACGTGGTGCTGGATGTGGGGTTTTAAGGAGGGAGGGACCCTATTGCGCCAGTCGCAGGTGTTTGTGGCGTGGCGCAGATCCTGCGGCTGCTGCGCTGCCGATCGCAGGCTGCGCCAGCAGCTACAGGAGGAGGTGATGGCCCAGATGACGGGGCCGATGTAGCCGCTGCCGTAGGCTGCGATAGGTCCGAAGGACCTTTGGCGGTCTCAAGGCAGGCCCAGGGGGTGCGGGCGCTGTGGCTCAGAATTTCTGGGTGTTCTGCAGCCGCTGTGCTACCGCCGAGCCACTGGGGCTGACCATGGCGTAGTTGTAGCCGCTGTCGGACCAGTAGTCGGCCTGCAGTTCGCCATCGCTGCGGCTGCCCCGGGGCAGCAGGTAGTTCTTCGGTCCCGGCGGGCGGATATAGAAGCTGATCCGGTGCCCGCCCTGGTCCTCGTACAGCACCATCGCCGCCGGCCCTTGATCGGTGCTCAGCAGGCGCCCGCTGACCGCCTGGAAGCCGGCCTCGCGCAGGTCCGGCAGGCGCTCGGCCTGGGTGAAGTAGCGGTCGAGCCAGGCCTGCATGGCGCCGTTGCCCCGGACCTCGAGGTCGGCCGGGAGAACGCCTTGCTGGGCGAACAGGCGGTAGGCCTGCAGGGCATCGGTCATCGGCAGCGGGGCGCTGGCCAGGGTCATTTCCCGGGCCTGCCAGCCGCTCAGGCCGCCGACGCCGAGGGCGAGCAACAGCAGCGCGGCGCTGGCCAGGTGGCGGCGCGACTGGCGCTTGAGGCGCTGGCGAATCAGCGTCGGGTCCAGGTTGGGGTTGGCCGGTTGTTGCAGGGCGCCGCCGAGGGCCGCGCGCAGCTGCTGGGCATCCTGCTGCCAGGCCTGGACCTGGGCGGCGAGCTGCGGGTGGCTGCTCAGGTAGGTTTCCAGCAGGCGCCGGTCGCTCTCGCTGAGCTGATGGTCGACGTAGGCGTGCAGGTCGCGTTCGCTGGGGGGCAGGCTGATCATTTGAGTATCCGCAAGGAAGGGCTGCTGATTTCGCCGTCGCTGAGCTGGCGCAGGGCCTGGCGCGCCCGGGACAGGCGGGACATCACAGTGCCGGTGGGCACGTCGAGGATAGTGGCGACTTCCTTGTAGCTCAGGCCTTCCACCGAGACCCAGAGCAGCAGCGCGCGCTGCTCGGCGGGCAGGCGGTCGAAGGCTTCCAGGGTCGATTGCGCGACCACACTGCGTTCCACCGAAGGCTGGGCGTCGTCGCGCCCGGTGAAGAATTCCAGCATGCGCGCATAACGCCGTGAACGGCGGTGCGCATCGAGAAACTGCCGGTAGAGAATGGCGAACAGCCAGGCCCGCAGATCGCCTTCGGGGCGTTTTTCGCTCCAGCTCGACAGCGCCCGCTCCAGGCATGCCTGCACCAGGTCGTCGGCGCTGCTGGGCTGGCGGCCCAGGGACAGGGCGAAGCGCCGCAACCGAGGGATGATTTCACGCAGCTGTTCGTCGATATCGTTCATGGGTTCCTGCGGGTCGTTGGCCAGTCGCGACGCTTGCAACAGCACACTTCAGCCAGACGCCCGGCAACGCAGATTATTCCCGTGCCCGAAAAATAAAAAGCGGGCCAGGGAATAAGCGCTGCCGGGGTTCGTCTGACGGGTTCTTTCCACCTGTGGCCCGCGGCCCTGGAGATATTCATGGTAGATCGTCCATCACCCCCTGACCGGCCGCCGTTGAGCGCGACCAGCCTGAGCCTGCGCCTGGCCGGGATCGCCCTGGTGGTCGCGGCCCTGGCCGGCGCCATGGCCTATGTGCACGGCAGCTTCGATCCGCAACGCCTGACCCCCAAGGCCCTGGTGGATGTGCTGGAGAAAAACAACGGCGTGCATCCGGGCTTTCGTCGCAACCACGCCAAGGGCGTGTGCGTGGCCGGTTATTTCGAGAGCAGCGGCGAGGCCCGCAGCTATTCCAGCGCCCAGGTGTTCAATGACGCGCGGACCCCGGTGGTCGGGCGTTTCGCCTTGCCCCCCGGCAACCCCTATGCGCCTGACGGCAGCGTGCCGATCCGCAGCCTGGCCCTGCGTTTCACCCAGGCCAACGGCCAGCAATGGCGCACCGGGATGAACAGCATGCCGGTGTTTCCGGTGGGCACCCCCGAGGCGTTCTACCAGTTGCAGCAGGCCAGTTCGCCAGACCCGGTGACCGGCAAGCCGAACCCGGCCAGCGTGCCGGCATTTTTCGCCGCCCACCCGGAAGCCATGCCGTTCCTGCAATGGATCAAGGGCGCCAAGCCTTCGGCCAGCTATGCCACCGAAACCTACAACGGTATCAACGCGTTTTACCTGGTGAGCGCCAGCGGGCAACGCCAGGCGGTGCGCTGGGGCGTGGTGCCGCTGACCCAGGACGCCCCCGGCGCAGTAGTGCCTGAGGGCAGCGACTTCCTGGAAAAAGACCTGGTACAGCGCCTGGCCGCGGGGCCGTTGCGCTGGCGCTTGAACATCACCCTGGCCAACCCGGGCGATCCGACCGACGACGCCAGCAAGGCCTGGCCCAGCGAGCGCAGGGTGCTGAATGCCGGGACCCTGGTGCTGGAGCGCAGCCAGCCGCAGAACGCTGGCGAATGCCGCGACATCAACTACGACCCGCTGGTGCTGCCGAGCGGCATTGCCGCCTCCGACGATCCGCTGCTGGCGGCCCGTTCGGCGGCCTACGCCAGTTCCTATCTGCGCCGCACCAGTGAAGTCGGCCAATTGCCCCGCGCTGCCCAGGAGTCCCGCCCATGAGCGCCCAACCGAACCACTTCGCGCCACTGGCGCGCCTGCTGCACTGGCTGATGGCGCTGATGATCATTGCGATGCTGTTTATCGGCGCCGGCATGGTGGCCTCGGTGTCCGAGCGCCATCAGTGGCTGATCCACCTGCACAAGCCGCTGGGCATTGCCATTCTGCTGCTGGTGATAGTGCGTCTGTTCGTGCGCTTTTCCACCCGGCAACCGCCCTTGCCAGCGGACCTGCCGGGCTGGCAGGCGTTGGCGGCCAAGGCCTCCCACGTGCTGTTGTATGCGCTGATGCTGGTCCTGCCGCTGCTGGGCTGGGCGATGATTTCGGCGGCGGGCGACCCGGTGATGCTCGGCAGCTCGCTGCAATTGCCGTCGATCCTGCCGGCCAATGCCCAACTGTTCGCCTGGCTGCGCAAGACCCACGGCTTTCTCGCCTACCTGCTGTTCCTGACGGTGCTGCTGCATCTGGCGGCGGCGCTGTTCCATGGTTGGGTGCGCCGCGACGGCGTGCTGGAGAGCATGCTGCGCGGCAAGGATTGAGCGGGATCCGATGCGAGCAGCCGGACCTTGGCCGGCTGCTCCTGCAGGAGCGAGCGTGCTCGCGAAGCGCCCGTCCAGACCCCACGATTCATCAGGACTGTGCGCTCCACCACCAATACACCAGCGCCACGCCATTGATCGCCGCCCCCAGCAGGCACACCCCGGTCCAGCCGGCCCAGGCGTACATGGCGGTGGCGCCAATCGAGCCGCTGGCGCTGCCGATCGAATAGAACAGCATGTAGCCCGCCGCCAGGCGGCTCTGGGCCTCGGGGCGGGTGTTGTAGATCAGGCTTTGGCTGGTGACATGCACCGCCTGCAAACCCAGGTCGAAGACGATCACCCCCAGCAGCAGGGCCCAGAGCGACGATTGGGTGTAGGCGATCGGCAACCAGGAGGCCAGCATCAGGCTCAGCGCCAGGCCGCTGGTCCACTGTCCCAGGCCACGGTCGGCCAGGCGTCCGGCGCGCGAGGCACCCAGGGCCCCGGCGGCGCCGGCGAGGCCGAACAGGCCGATCTCGGTATGGGACAGCGACAGAGGCGGGGCGCTCAGGGGCAGCACCAGCGGGGTCCACAACACGGTGCCGGCGCCGAAGATCAGCATTGCCAGCACCGCTCGGTCGCGCAGGACCTTTTCTTCGCGGAACAGACCGAACAGCGAGCGGATCAACTGGCCGTAGCTGTGCAGCGCCGCCGGTTGCTCGACCTTGGGCAGCACCCGCCACAGCAGCAGCGCCATCAGCAGGGTCAACCCGGCCGACAGCAGGTACACCGAACGCCAGCCGGCCAGGTCGGCCATGGTTCCCGACACCGTGCGCGCCAGCAGGATCCCGAGCACGATGCCGCTGGTCACGCTGCCCACCACCCGGCCCCGTTCGCCCGGCGCGGCCAGGTTCGCCGCATAGGCCACCAGCACCTGGGTCACCACCGCGAGCAGCCCGGTCAGGGCCATGCCCAGCAACAGCCAGGTGCTGTCCGCCGCCAGCGCCACCATCAACAGGGCAACGACCGACAAGCTCATCTGGCCGACGATCAGGCGCCGTCGGTTCAGCAGGTCGCCCAGCGGCACCAGGAACAGCAGGCCGAGGCCATAGCCGACCTGGGTCAGGGTGATGACCAGGCCGATGGTCGCTCGCGGCATGTCCAGGCTGTGGGCCATGGCGTCGAGCAGGGGTTGGGCGTAATAGACATTGCCCACCGCCAACCCGCAGGCAATGGCAAAGAGCAGCACCACCGACGCCGGAATGGTGGCGGATGGCAAAGGGGCGATTGCGGCTGTCATGTTCGGCTCCGTGAGTTCTGGTTGCTTTATGAAACCAGTTGTACGGTAAGGAGCCTGGTTTTATATTGCAACCACTTTCCTGCCGCGAGTCTGCATCATGGTCAAACGCACAAGCCTGGAGGGCGCCGAATGCCCGGTGGCCCGTTCGCTGGACGCTATCGGCGACTGGTGGTCGCTGCTGATCATTCGCGATGCCTTTGACGGCATCCGCCGCTTCAGCGAGTTCCAGCGCAATCTGGGGATGGCCAAGAACATCCTCGCCGCCCGCCTGCGCACCCTGGTGGCCCACGGCATTTTCGAAGTGCTGCCGGCGTCGGACGGCAGCGCCTATCAGGAGTACGTGCTGACGCCGAAGGGCAACGGCCTGTTCAACCTGATCATCGGTCTACGGCAGTGGGGCGAGGCGTATTTCTATGAGGAGGGGGAAGCGCATTCGCTGATGATCGACCGCGAGCAGGGGCAGCCGCTGCGACCGTTGGAATTGCGCTCGGCGGATGGGCGCTTGCTCGGGCCCGAGGATTGCCGGCGGGTGCCGGTGCAATAGGCGCTGGCCGCGGTTCGAGCCGCGGCCAGCGGCAGGATCAGCGCAGGATGCCGACCATGTCGGCCACGGTGCTGAGGACGTCCTTGCCCAGCTGCATCGAACGTTTGCCCGACCAGCCGGTGAGCGGGTTGGGGTTGTCGTCGTGGTCCTTGAACGGCATTTCCAGGGTCAGCGACAGGCAATCGAACTTCTCGCCGACGCTGTTGCAGGCCAGGGTCATGTTGGCTTCGCCGGGCTTGTCCCTGGTGTAGCCGTGGGTGGTCTGGAAGTCCCGGGTCTTGTGTTTCAGGTGGCTGCGGAAATGCTCCTCGAGCTTGGCCAGGCGCGGCGTGTAGCCCGGGTTGCCTTCGCAGCCAGCGGTGAACACGTGGGGGATTTCTTCGTCGCCGTGCACGTCGAGGAACAGGTCGACGCCGTACTGCTCCATCTGCTGCTGGACGAACAGTACTTCCGGGCTGAGTTCCTGGCTGGCGCTCTGCCAGGCGCGGTTCAGGTCCTGGCCCATGGCGTTGGTGCGCAAGTGGCCGTGGAAGGCGCCGTCGGGGTTCATGTTCGGCACCAGGTACAGGTCGGCGCTGGCCAGCAGCCGGTTCAGCTCGGCGTCGTCACGGTGCTGCAGGCGTTCGATCACGCCCTCCATGAACCATTCGGCCATGTGCTCGCCAGGGTGCTGTTGGGCGATGATCCAGACCTTGCGCCGGCCTTCGCCGCCGCTGCCTTTGCGCAGCAGCTGGATGTCACGGCCCTCGACGCTTTTGCCGGTGGCCAGCAGTTCGGCGCCGGCCTTGTTCAGCGCCTGCTCGATCAGCCAGTCATGCCGGCCGCGGCTGTAGGGTTCGAAATAGGCGAACCAGGCGTGGGTCTGGGTGGCTTCCAGGCAGAAGCGCAGGGTGTCGCCTTCAAAAATCGTCGGTACGCGGAACCAGTTGACGTGGTCGTAGGAGGCCACCGCCTGATAGCCGCTCCAGGCCTTGTTGTACGAGGACTTGCTGGCATTGCTCAGGCGGAACCAGTGTTCCTGGCCGACATGCAGGCCGCTGGCCTTGAAGTGGAACCACTGAAAATGCGCGCTGCGGGTGTCGGGCTTGATCGCCAGCAGGACTTGCGAGGGGTTGCTGGTATCCAGTACTTCGATATTGCCGCTGTCGAAATTGGCAGAGATTTGAAACGAGCTTTGAGCCACGGTCATGGTCGATTCCTGAACAGGATTTTTTATGGCCGTTACTTTAGCAAGGCAGGGAATTACCGGGGGTAATTTCCGCGGGAGAAGGGGGGGCGTCGTCCTTGACGCGAAAGCAGCTTAGAAGCTATGCGATTGATTCTCAAGCGCTGTTTTTACATTTGCGAGCCGTTGCGGCGGGCGTCGGCTTGCAATGAGGCATTCTTTTGCTATCATCGCCGCCAATTCAGCGGTACCCAGTCTTCATTAGCCTGAAGCCAAGCCAGAAAAACTGGCAGAAAAAAAAGACCCGGCAAAAAGCCGGGTCAAAAACCGTGATTAGCCTGATGAGGAGATAATCCAGGAGTCCGACCTAAGGTCTCTTGGGTTATCGACTGATCTCGCGACCAGTTGCTTGCAATAATAATCATTATCATTTGCAAGTCAAATGTTTTTCCCCGCCTTTTGGAAAATAATTTCCTGCCCCTGTTGCCAGCCTTGTTCATCGGCCGGATGAGCCGTGGGCGAATTCTGCCGTGCATCTCATTCCTGGCGCTGGCTGTCCAGTGAACGATCCACCAGCGCCTTGGCCATGTCGATCATGTGCACCACGGAAAACGCCAGGTCCCGCCGGGTACCCCGCAGGTGGTCGGCGGCCTCGTAGGCGCTGGCCGCGGCGCACCGCAGCAGGTCGGAAGCGTGGATCATCGCTTCCTCGCTGCTGATGCTGGGTTTGACCTCGAAGAATTTCTCGTCGATCGACGCTTCGGCAATAGCCGGTTTCAAGTAGTAGTCCATGGCCCGGCGGGCGGCCTCGCTGTCCTTGAGGGCGTTGAAGCCGACATCGGTTTCCAGTTCCGGTGCATCTTTGCTGGTTGTGCTCATGAGCGGTTCCATCCTTTGACGTGGAATAAGAGGGTCTTAGGAATGGTAATACTTAATGTATTTGTGACTAGGTTTCAAATACTACAACTTGTGTGTTGAGGGCCGAAATACACAACGTATTGTTCCGGTCCATGGACAAATGGATCGAGTTGGTTAAATCCAACATGAAGGACCGCAAGGTCACCCAAGAAAAACTCGCAGAACGCCTGGGCATGTCCCAGGGCGGCATCGGCCACTGGCTGAGCAAACGCCGCCAGCCGAAGATCGAAGACATGAACCGCGTGCTGGAAGAAATCGGCCTGGGTTTTCTCGAAGTCGCGCTGGTGATCCGCGAAAAACCCCAGGTGGATGACGAGGGCCAGTTGCTGCTGGAAGGGCCGTCGTTGGTGCAGAAGTACAACCCGTATTTTCGCTACCCGGTCAGCGACTGGCGGGGCGTTGGCGAGGTGCGCGAGGCCGGTGGCGCGGGCTACGCCGCCGAGCGTTACGAGCTGTCCGACTACCAGGCCGAAGGCTCGGCTTTCTGGCTGGTCGTGGTGGGCGACGCGATGATTGCCCCGAGCGGCCTGAGCATTGCCCAGGACATGTTGATCCTGGTGGATCCGGCGGTGGAGGCGGTTCCCGGCAAGCTGGTGATTGTGCAATGCCCGGGCAGTACCGAAGCGATTTTCCGCAAGCTGGTGGAAGAGGGTGGGCAACGTTATCTGGTGCCGCTGAATCCGACTTACCCGAAGGCGCTTTACAGCGATGAGTGTCGGATTATTGGTGTAGTGGTGCAGGCCACTGCGAAATTCTGACGTAAAAATACGATCGTTCCCGCAAGGCTGCGGGAACGATCTTCTGCCTCAGGAGCTTATTCCAGCTCCACCAGGGCACTTCCCTCACTGACCATCTCGCCTTCCTGGCAATACAGCGCCTTGACCACCCCGGCTTGGGGGGCGCGGATGCTGTGTTCCATCTTCATCGCCTCCAGGACCACCAGTTGCGCGCCGGCTTCGACACTCTGCCCGGCCTGCACCAGAACTCGCACGATGCTGCCGTTCATGGGTGCGGTCAGGCCGCCATGATGACTGTGACTGGCCTCCACCGCGGCAATCGGGTCATAGGCCGTGACCCGGTGCATCTCGCCCTGCCACTGCAGGTACAGGCTGTCGCCCTGGCGAATCGCCCGGTGCTGCTGGCGCAAGCCCTTGTGGTCGATCGACAGCTGCTCGCCGTGCAAGGCAATGGCCGTGCTTGTGTCCAGTTTGATCGCCCGGTCCTGGCCCTCGCAGTCGAGGTGCAGCACGGTTTCCCGCGGCAGGCCGATGCGCAGGCCACTGGCCTTGGCCCAGGGGGAATGACGGTCGTCGGCACGCAGCTGGTCCGGCTGGCTCTGGGCGAACGCCTGGGCGGCGGCTTGCCAGAACTCGTCGCTCAAGGCGGTGGCCGCTGGCAGCAACTGATCCTGATAGCGCGGGATAAAACCGGTATCCAGCTCGGCGGCGGCGAAGGCCGGGTGGGCGATGATGCGCCGCAGGAATGCCAGGTTGGTTTTCAGCCCACCAATGGCGAATTCGTCGAGCATGCCCAACAGGCGCAAACGTGCCTGCTCGCGGTTCTCGCCCCAGGCGATCAGCTTGCCGAGCATCGGGTCGTAGAACGGCGACACGCTGTCGCCTTCCTCGACGCCGCTGTCCACCCGCCGTCCGGGACCCGCCGCCGATTCGCGGTACAGCGCCAGGCGCCCGGTGGCCGGGAGGAAGTCGTTGCCCGGGTCCTCGGCGTACAGCCGCACTTCGATCGCATGCCCGATCAGCGGCACCTGGTCCTGGGTGATCGGCAGCGCCTCGCCCTGGGCCACGCGGATCTGCCAGGCCACCAGGTCCAGCCCGGTGATGGCTTCGGTGACCGGGTGCTCCACCTGCAGGCGGGTGTTCATTTCCATGAAGAAGAATTCGCCGCGGGCGTCCAGCAGGAATTCCACGGTGCCGGCACCCACGTAACCGATGGCCTGGGCTGCGCGTACAGCGGCTTCGCCCATGGCCTTGCGCTGTTCGGCGCTCAGGCCGGGGGCCGGGGCTTCTTCGACGACCTTTTGGTGGCGCCGCTGGATCGAACAATCGCGTTCGTTGAGGTACAGGCAGTTGCCGTGCTGGTCAGCGAACACCTGGATCTCCACATGGCGCGGCTTGAGCACGTACTTTTCCACCAGCATCCGCGAGTCGCCGAAGGACGACTGCGCTTCACGCTGGGCCGAAGCCAGGGCTTCGGCCAGCTGGCTGACGTCCTCCACCACTTTCATGCCCTTGCCGCCACCGCCGGCTGTGGCCTTGAGCAGCACCGGGTAGCCGATGCGTTCGGCGGCGACACGGAAGGTTTCCAGGTCCTGGGCTTCGCCGTGATAACCCGGGACCAGAGGCACGCCGGCGGTTTCCATCAGCGCCTTGGCCGCCGACTTGCTGCCCATGGCGTCGATGGCCGACGCCGGCGGGCCGAGGAAGATCAGGCCGGCGGCTTCGATGGCGCGGGCGAAGCCGGCGTTTTCCGACAGAAAGCCGTAGCCGGGGTGAATCGCCTGGGCGCCGCTGGTCTTGGCGGCGGCGATCAGTTTGTCGATCTGCAGGTAGCTGTCGGCGGCCTTGCTGCCGCCCAGGTCGACGCGCAGGTCGGCTTCGCGGCTGTGGCGGGCGTCACGGTCGGTGGCGCTGTGCACGGCCACGGTGGTCAGGCCCAGGGCCTTGGCGGTGCGCATCACGCGGCAGGCGATCTCGCCGCGGTTGGCCACCAGCAGGGTGGTCAGGACAGGGGCGCTCATCAACGCGGCTCCTTGGTGGTCGGGGCGGGCTGCCAGCTGGGCGGGCGTTTTTGCAGAAAGGCGCGCAGGCCTTCCTGGCCTTCGGCGCTGACGCGGATGCGGGCAATGGCGTTCTCGCAATAACGACGCAGGGCCGGGGTCAGGGCGCCGTTGCCGACTTCGCGCAGCAGGTCCTTGCTGGCGCGCATGGCACACGGGCTGTTGAGCAGCAGGTTGTCGATCCACGACGCCACCTGTTGTTCCAGTTCGGCCGTGGGGTAGCTTTCCGACAACAGGCCGATTTCCCGGGCCCGCTGACCGCTGAAACGCTCGGCGGTCAGGGCGTAGCGGCGCGCCGCGCGTTCGCCGATGGCCTGCACCACGAACGGGCTGATCACCGCCGGGGCCAGGCCGATGCGCACTTCCGAGAGGCAGAACTGCGCGTCGTCGGCGCCGATCGCCATGTCGCAGCAACTGATCAGGCCCAGGGCACCGCCAAAGGCCGCGCCTTGCACCACGGCCAGGGTCGGGATCTTCAGCTTGGCCAGGTTGTACATCAGCTCGGCCAGCTCGCGGGCGTCGTCGAGGTTGGTGTGGTAGTCGAGTTCGGCCGACTGCTGCATCCAGGCCAGGTCGGCGCCGGCGCTGAAGTGTTTGCCACGGCCGCGCACCAGCAAAAAGCGCAGGGCCGGATCGCTTTGCACCTGATCCAGGGCGAGGATCAGTTCACGGATCATTTCCGCGTTGAAGGCGTTGTTCTTTTCCTCGCGGCTGAGCCACAGGGTGGCGAAACCACGCGGGTCCTTCAGCAGTTCCAGGGTGTTGAAGTCGTTCATGTCGATTTCGCTCCGGGTCACATGCGGAACACGCCGAAGCGGCTCTGTTCGATAGGGGCGTTGAGGGACGCGGACAAGGCCAGCGCCAGGACGTCGCGGGTCTGCGCCGGGTCGATGACGCCGTCGTCCCACAGCCGGGCACTGGAGTAATACGGATGGCCCTGATGCTCGTACTGATCGAGGATCGGCTGCTTGATCTCGGCTTCCTGGGCGGCGCTGAATGGCTGTCCGCCGCGTTCGGCCTGCTCGCGCTTGACCTGCACCAGCACCCCGGCGGCCTGCTCGGCGCCCATCACGCCGATCCGCGCGTTGGGCCACATCCACAGGAAACGTGGGTCGTAGGCGCGGCCGCACATGCCGTAGTTACCGGCGCCGAAGCTGCCGCCGATGATCACCGTGAACTTCGGCACCTTGGCGCAGGCCACCGCGGTCACCAGCTTGGCGCCGTGCTTGGCGATGCCGCCGGCTTCGTATTTCTGGCCGACCATGAAGCCAGTGATGTTCTGCAGGAACAGCAGCGGGATGCCACGCTGGCAGGCCAGTTCGATGAAGTGCGCGCCTTTCTGCGCGGCCTCGGCGAAGAGGATGCCGTTGTTGGCGAGGATGGCGATCGGGTAGCCATGCAGGTGAGCGAAGCCGCAGACCAGGGTGGTGCCGAACAGCGCCTTGAACTCATCGAAGACCGAACCGTCCACCAGCCGCGCTATGACTTCGCGCACATCGAAGGGTTGCTTGGCGTCCGCCGGAATCACCCCGTACAGCTCGTCGCTGGCATACAGCGGGGCGATCGGCGCGCGTTGCTGCAACTCGCCCTGCTTGCACCAGTTGAGGTTGGCGATGCTGCGCCGGGCCAGGGCCAGGGCGTGTTCGTCGCTGTCGGCGTAGTGGTCGGCGACACCGGAGATCTTGCAGTGCACATCGGCGCCGCCGAGGTCTTCGGCACTGACCACTTCACCGGTGGCGGCTTTCACCAGCGGCGGGCCGGCAAGGAAGATGGTGGCCTGTTCGCGGACCATGATCGCCTCATCCGCCATGGCCGGCACGTAGGCCCCGCCGGCGGTGCAGGAGCCCATGACCACCGCGATCTGCGGGATGCCCTGGGCGCTCATGTTGGCCTGGTTGAAGAAGATCCGCCCGAAGTGCTCGCGGTCGGGGAACACCTCGTCCTGGCGCGGCAGGTTGGCGCCGCCGGAGTCCACCAGGTAGATGCAGGGCAGGCGGTTCTGCTGGGCGATGGTCTGGGCGCGCAGGTGTTTTTTCACGGTCAGCGGGTAGTAGGAGCCGCCTTTCACCGTGGCGTCGTTGGCCACGATCATGCATTCAACGCCTTCCACCCGGCCGATACCGGCAATCACCCCGGCGGCCGGCACGTCTTCGCCATACACCTGGTACGCCGCCAGCTGGCTGACTTCGAGGAAGGGCGAGCCCGGGTCGAGCAGGCGGTTGATGCGCTCGCGCGGCAGCAGTTTGCCGCGCGAGGTGTGCCGTTCCTGGGCCTTGGCGCCGCCGCCTTGCTGGACCTGGGCGAGCAAGGTGTGCAGGGCGTCGACCTGTTTGAGCATCGCCGCGCTGTTGGCGACGAACTCCGCCGAACGGGGATTGAGCTGGGTATGCAGGATAGCCATGGACAGCTCCGTTAGCGGGTTTCGTTGAACAGTTCGCGACCGATCAGCATGCGGCGGATTTCGCTGGTGCCGGCGCCGATTTCATACAGCTTGGCGTCGCGCAGCAGGCGGCCGGCGGGGAATTCGTTGATGTAGCCGTTGCCGCCGAGGATCTGGATCGCGTCCAGGGCCATCTGGGTGGCGCGTTCGGCGCTGTAGAGGATCACCCCGGCGGCGTCCTTGCGCGTGGTCTCGCCGCGTTCGCAGGCCTGGGCCACGGCATACAGGTAGGCGCGACTGGCGTTGAGCTGGGTGTACATGTCGGCGACCTTGCCCTGGATCAGCTGGAATTCGCCGATGCTCTGGCCGAACTGCTTGCGGTCGTGGATGTAGGGCACCACCAGGTCCATGCAGGCCTGCATGATCCCGGTCGGGCCGCCGGAGAGCACCACACGCTCGTAGTCCAGGCCGCTCATCAGTACCTTCACGCCGCCATTGAGCACGCCGAGGATGTTTTCTTCCGGCACTTCCACATCATCGAAGAACAGCTCGCAGGTGTTGGAGCCGCGCATGCCCAGCTTGTCGAACTTGTTGCTGCGGCTGAAGCCTTTCCAGTCGCGCTCGACGATGAATGCGGTAATGCCGTGCGGGCCCTTTTCCAGGTCGGTCTTGGCGTAGATCACGTAGGTGTTGGCGTCGGGACCGTTGGTGATCCAGGTCTTGCTGCCGTTGAGCACGTAGTGGTCGCCGCGCTTGTCGGCGCGCAGCTTCATCGAGACCACGTCGGAGCCGGCGTTGGGTTCGCTCATGGCCAGGGCGCCGATGTGTTCGCCGCTGATCAGCTTGGGCAGGTACTTGCTTTTCTGCTCGTGGTTGCCGTTGCGGTTGATCTGGTTGACGCAGAGGTTGGAGTGGGCGCCGTAGGAGAGGGCGACCGAGGCCGAGCCGCGGCTGATTTCTTCCATGGCCACCACGTGGGCCAGGTAACCCAGGCCGGCACCGCCGTACTCTTCCGGCACGGTGATGCCCAACAGGCCCATGTCGCCGAACTTGCGCCACATGTCGGCGGGGAACAGGTTGTCGATGTCGATCTGTGCCGCCCGTGGCGCCAGCTCGGCCTTGACGAAGGCCTGCACCTGGTCGCGGAGCATGTCGATGGTTTCGCCGAGGGCAAAGTTCAGGGTCGGATAGCTCATGGGGGCACCTTCAAACTTGTTTTTATGTAAGGGAGTCGGGTTGTGGAGAGCAGGTGATCCGGCTCTCACCTTTACGTTAACGTAAGCCTGCGACAGGTGGCTGTCAATCACCCTTTACGTAAACGTCAACTTGAGCGACTCTGTAGCCGCCGAGCTTGCTGGCGATGAAGGATGACGCGGTCGTATAGCGACACCGCGGCGCTCCAATCGCGGGCAAGCCTCGCTCCTACAATAAAGACAATAGGGGTCGTCATGGATCAATCCGCATCCGCGCCGGGGCGCAGCTACACTCGCGGCACGCAGGACAAGGCCTTGCTGGCGCTGACTATCGGCCAGGCGTTCGATCGCACAGTGGCGTCATACCCGCAGGGCGAGGCCCTGGTGGTACGTCATCAGCAGCTGCGCTACAGCTGGCAGCAACTGGCCGCAGCCGTCGATCTGCATGCCCGGGCGCTGCTGGCCCTGGGGCTCAAGACCGGCGACCGGCTGGGCATCTGGGCCCCCAACTGCGCCCAGTGGTGCATCAGCCAGTTCGCCAGCGCCAAGATCGGCGTGATCCTGGTGAACATCAACCCGGCCTATCGCAGCTCCGAACTGGAATACGTGCTCAAGCAGTCCGGTTGCCAGTGGCTGGTGTGCGCCGGCGCGTTCAAGACCTCCGACTACCACGCCATGCTCCAGGGTCTGGCGCCCGAGCTGGCGCAGCAGTCCATCGGCCAGTTGCAGAGCGAGCGCCTGCCGGATTTGCGCGGCGTGATCAGCCTCGACGCGCAGCCGCCGTCGGGCTTTCTGCCCTGGTCGCAGCTGGCCGACCTGGGGGCCGGCGTCAGCGTCGAAGCGCTGCACGAACGCCAGGACAGCCTGGACCCCGACCAGGCGGTGAATATCCAGTACACCTCCGGCACCACCGGTTTCCCCAAGGGCGCGACCCTCAGTCACTACAACATCCTCAACAACGGTTATATGGTCGGCGAGAGCCTGGGCCTGGGCCACGAGGATCGCCTGGTGATCCCGGTGCCGCTGTACCACTGCTTTGGCATGGTCATGGGCAACCTGGGCTGCGTGACCCACGGCACCACCATGATCTACCCCAACGATGCCTTCGATCCGCTGCTGACCCTGAGCGCCGTGGCCGAGGAAAAGGCCACCGGGCTGTACGGCGTGCCGACCATGTTCATCGCCATGCTCGACCAGCCACGGCGGGCCGAGTTCGACCTGTCGAGCCTGCGCACCGGAATCATGGCCGGGGCCACCTGTCCGATCGAGGTGATGCGCCGGGTGATCAGCGAGATGCACATGAGCGAAGTGCAGATCGCCTACGGCATGACCGAAACCAGCCCGGTGTCGTTGCAGACCGGCCCGGCGGACGACCTCGAACTGCGCGTGACCACGGTCGGCCGCACCCAGCCGCAGCTGGAAAGCAAGATCATCGACGAGGCGGGCAATATCGTGCCGCGCGGCACCATCGGCGAGTTGTGCACCCGCGGTTACAGCGTGATGCTGGGCTACTGGAACAACCCCCAGGGCACGGCCGAAGCCATCGACCAGGCGGGCTGGATGCATACCGGCGACCTGGCGACCATGAACGAGCAGGGTTACGTGTGCATCGCCGGGCGCAACAAGGACATGATCATTCGTGGCGGCGAGAACATTTATCCGCGCGAGCTGGAGGAGTTTTTCTTCACCCATCCGGCGGTGGCCGATGTGCAGGTGATCGGCATCCCGTGCTCGAAATACGGCGAAGAGATAGTCGCCTGGATCAAGTTCCACCCCGGCCACACGGCTAGCGAGGAGGAGCTGCAGGCCTGGTGCAAGGCGCGCATCGCCCACTTCAAGACGCCGCGTTACTTCAAGTTCGTCGAGGAGTTCCCTATGACCGTGACCGGCAAGATCCAGAAGTTCAGGATGCGCGAGATCAGCATCGAGGAGTTGCGCGAGCGTTCCTGATGTCATCGCAAGGCTCGCTCTGTGTAGGAGCGAGCTTGCTCGCGATAGCGACCCCAAGGTCGCTGCCGAATCAGGGAAGAAAACAGGAACGGCAGAAAGCACAAAGGGGAGCCGAAGCTCCCCTTTAATTTTTGTCGTTGCGTGCTCTTTTCTTATTATTGAGGGGCGGTCTGTTGTTGTTTTTGGCAACCGTTACCCTTTACCGCTGTTTTTGGCGATCCCCATCCGGGATCAAGAGCAAACGTATTTTTTTGAGCGCTGATCTATTTTCTCGCCTGAGCGACCAACCAGTTCGGGAGCTACCTTGGGGTAGTTTTATTGTTCTCTGCCCGGTTGCGGGTGGCTCTTATTGTTAAAGACACCCTGGAAAACACATCCTCTCCAAAAAAATCTGTTAGCTGCGTCTCTGCCGTGTTGTTTTTGTTATGTCAGAGTCGTTTCGTCTTATTTTTATTAGCTTTGCTGCTTTTTATTCTTGTTATGCCAGAGATATAGCAGGTGCCGTGCCAACTTTTTAAAATCCTTTAAAATCAATGGCTTGGTAAAAATGGTCTTTCATCTGTACCGCTAGAAAATCGACAAACTGTTTCCGTGTTACCCGTTTCGAGCGTGCGCCAGAGCGGCCGGTAACACCCTGAAACAGGCGACCCCCCTCAACCTGGGTAACGGGCCTTGGCGACGCGCGAGCCGGTGGGCCGCCCCAGTACGGAGCAGATCTGCTGGCCGGCGAGGATCAGGCGCTCCATGTCGATACCGGTTTCGATGCCCAGGCCATTGAGCAGGTACAGCACGTCCTCGCTGGCGACGTTACCGCTGGCGCCCTTGGCGTAGGGGCAACCGCCGAGCCCGGCGATGGAGCTGTCGAACACCGCGATGCCTTCCAGCAGGCTGGCGTAGATATTGGCCAGGGCCTGGCCGTAGGTGTCGTGGAAGTGCCCGGCGAGCTTGTCCCGCGGAACATGGGCAGACACCACCTCGAACATGCGGCGGGTAGCGCCGGCGGTGCCGGTGCCGATGGTGTCGCCCAGGGACACTTCGTAGCAGCCCATGCTGTACAGCTCGCGGGCGACCACGGCGACCTGTTCCGGCGCCACCTCGCCTTCGTAAGGGCAGCCCAGCACGCAGGACACATAACCGCGCACGGTAACGCCATGCTGTTTCGCCGCCTCCATGATCGGCACGAAGCGTTCCAGGCTCTCGCTGATGGAGCAGTTGATGTTGCGCTGGGAGAAGGCCTCGGAGGCAGCGGCGAACACTGCGACTTCCTTGACCCCGGCGGCCAGGGCGTCTTCGAAACCGCGCAGGTTCGGGGCCAGGGCGCCGTAGGTCACCCCCGGCTTGCGCTGGATCTGCGCGAACACTTCGGCGGACCCGGCCATCTGCGGCACCCATTTGGGCGAGACGAAGCTGCCGACTTCTATATAGCCGAGCCCGGCCGCGCTCAGAGCGTCCACCAGTTGCACCTTGTCGGCGACGCTGATGGGCTGGGCTTCGTTCTGCAAACCGTCGCGAGGACCGACCTCGACCAGGCGCACATGGGTGGGGAGGGACATGGGGCTTTACCTTTTATATGTAGGGCCGCTGATGTAGCCGCTGCCGCAGGCTGCGCTCGGCGACGAAGTCGACGCAAAACCAGGCGCTGCGGTCTGTCTGGCAGATTGTCTGGGTTGCGGGTGCGGTTACTGCACGACGCTTTTCTGATTCTTGATGGTCTGCTCCAGCGCCTGGGTGCAGCGCTCTTCCGCAGTGTCCAGCTCCAGCTTCATCTGTTCGATGTCCAGCAACTGCTGCTCCAACTGTTCGCGGCGTTCGGCGATTTTCGCCAGCATGCTGTGCAGCTGCTTCAGGTTGCCGCTGCTGGGGTCGTAGAGTTCGATCAGCTCGCGGCATTCGGCCAGGGAGAAGCCGATGCGCTTGCCGCGCAGGATCAGCTTCAGGCTGACCTTGTCCCGTGGCGAGTAGATGCGTTCCTGGCCACGGCGTTCGGGGGCGAGCAGGCCTTGTTCTTCATAAAAGCGGATGGCCCGGGTGGTGATATCGAGCTCGCGGGCGAGGTCGGAAATGCTGTAGGTCTGGCTGCTCATGGGGGCACTCGAAAAAGGTCTTGGCGTTAAGCTAATTCGAGGTTGACGTATACGTCAAGCAAGATGCAACCCTATCCGTAGGAGCGAGGCTTGCCCGCGATAGGCGAGAACCTGGTGGTTCAGCANCCTCGCTCCTACAGATTACTTTTCGAGTTTTTTCTCGTGGGCCGTCACCTGCTGGCACAACTCGATCATCTGCTCGCGCATCCAGCGGTTGGCCGGGTCCTGGTCGGTGCTTTCGTGCCAGTAGAGGTGGGTTTCCAGCGGCGGCACGTCGTTGACCGGCAGGTTGAACGCCTGCAGGTCGTGGCGCCGGGCGAAGCGCTCGGGCACGGTCATGACCATGTCGGTCTGTTGCAGCACTTGCGAAGCCATCAGGTAATGCTGGGAGCGCAGGGCGATCTTGCGCTGGATGCCCATTTTGCCCAGGGCCAGGTCGACGTAACCCAGGCCGCTGCGGCGGCTGGAGATGTGGATATGGGTCAGCGACAGGTAGTCGTCGAGGCTGAGTTTTTCCTTGTTCGCCAGCGGATGGCTCTTGCGCATGGCGCAGACGTAGCGGTCTTCCATCAGCTTGACGTGGCGGACCTGCGGGTCGGTATTGAGCGGGGCATCGACGGCGAAATCGAGGCGGCCGGCGGCCAGTTCCTTGGTGGTTTCCCGGCGCTTGGACAGGAAACTCTCGATGATCACTGTGGGGGCCAGGCGCCGCAGGCGCTGGAACAGCGGCGGCAGGATCACCGCCTCGGTCAGGTCGGTCATGCTGATGCGGTAGGTCTTGACCGCCTGCAAGGGGTTGAAGATGCGGCTTTCCTGCACCGATACCCGCAGCAGCGACAGGGCGTTGCGCACCGGGCCGATGATGTTCTGCGCCATGGGGGTGGGCACCATGCCCTGGGCGGTCCGCACGAACAGCGGGTCGTTGAAGGTCTCGCGCAGGCGGGCCAGGGCGTTGGAGACAGCGGGCTGAGTGATGCCGACGATCTGCCCGGCGCGGGTCAGGTTGGCTTCGGTGTAGATCGCGTCGAAGACGATGAAAAGGTTGAGGTCGACCTTGCTCAGATTCATTGCGCTGCACTCTTATTGTTAGGGGCCGGGGGGATGGACTGATGGCCTGCCCGATCAGTCAATCATATATCGGTGATGAATGTTAATACACGCCGAGAATAGGCTAGGTAAATTTTCGTAAGCTGTTCTAGCATCGGTTCCATGCCCTCAACCACCTTGCCAAGAAGGTAGCTGCCCATGGATTTCGCCTATTCCCCCAAGGTTCAGGAACTGCGTGAGCGCGTGACCGCGTTCATGGACACTTATGTCTATCCGGCTGAAGCGGTGTTCGAACGCCAGGTCGCCGAAGGCGATCGCTGGCAGCCGACGGCGATCATGGAAGAGCTCAAGCTCAAGGCCAAGGCCGAGGGGTTGTGGAACCTGTTCTTGCCCGAGTCGGAACTCGGCGCCGGCCTGACCAACCTCGAATACGCGCCGCTGGCGGAGATCATGGGCCGTTCCCTGCTGGGGCCGGAACCCTTCAACTGCTCGGCACCGGACACCGGCAACATGGAGGTGCTGGTGCGCTACGCCAATGAAGAGCAGAAGCAACGCTGGCTGGAGCCGCTGTTGCGCGGCGAGATCCGTTCGGCCTTCGCCATGACCGAGCCGGACGTGGCGTCGTCCGACGCTACCAACATGGCCGCCCGCGCCGTGCGCGATGGCGACGAATGGGTGATCAACGGCAAGAAGTGGTGGACTTCGGGCGCCTGCGATCCACGCTGCAAGATCCTGATCTTCATGGGCCTGAGCAACCCGGACGCGCCGCGCCACCAGCAGCACTCGATGATCCTGGTGCCGGTCGACACCCCCGGGGTGAAGATTGTCCGGCCGCTGCCGGTGTTCGGTTACGACGACGCGCCCCACGGCCATGCCGAAGTGCTGTTCGACAACGTGCGGGTGCCCTACGAGAACGTGCTGCTGGGCGAGGGCCGTGGTTTCGAGATTGCCCAGGGTCGCCTTGGCCCGGGCCGGATTCACCACTGCATGCGTTCGATCGGTATGGCCGAGCGTGCGCTGGAATTGATGTGCAAGCGTTCGGTGAGCCGCACCGCGTTCGGCAAGCCGTTGGCGCGCCTGGGCGGCAACGTCGACAAGATCGCCGACTCGCGGATGGAGATCGACATGGCGCGCCTGCTGACCCTGAAGGCTGCGTACATGATGGACACCGTCGGCAACAAGGTGGCGAAAAGCGAAATCGCCCAGATCAAGGTGGTGGCGCCGAACGTGGCCTTGAAGGTGATCGACCGGGCCATCCAGATTCATGGCGGGGCCGGGGTCTCCAACGATTTCCCGCTGGCCTACATGTACGCCATGCAACGCACCCTGCGCCTGGCCGACGGCCCGGACGAAGTGCACCGCGCGGCCATCGGCAAGTTTGAAATCGGCAAGTACGTGCCCAAGGAAATGCTGCGCAGCGGGCATTAAAACGATCGCGGGCAAGCTCCGCTCCTACAGAGTCTTCCGTANCGATAACGTCCTCGATTACACCGCTGGTTCGTCCCTCAGTACACCCAGACCTCCACCCGCCGATTCTTGATCCGCCCCTCGTCCGCGGTATTGGCCGCGACCGGCATCTGCGCGCCAAAACCGCGAATCTCGCGCAACACCACACCGTTTCTCACCAGCTCCCGGCGTACGGTCATGGCTCGCAGCTTGGACAGCAATGCCGCGCGCGCCGGATCGTTCTTGGCATCGCCGAAGCCGACCAGGGTCACACGCTTGTCCAGCTTGTCGTAGCGCTTGAGAAAATCCAGGACCCGCGCCAGATCCTGGCGTGCCTTGTTGTCGAGGGTGGCGCTGCCTTCCTCGAAGCGGAAGTTCACGGTCAGGCGCTGCGCCTGTCGGGCGATGGCCTGGTAACCCTCGGGCATCTGCGGGGCGGGTGCGACACTCATGGCCAGCACCGTCTGGGCGATAAAGCCGTTGGCCGCGACTATGGCCTGGCCCCTGGCGCTCTGGGCGAAACGCACCAGGGCGCGGGCCCAGGGGTTTTGCTCATCGGGCGGCAGGTAGAAGTACAGGCGCCGGGACAGCGGGTAGTCCTCGGTGGCGATCAGGCTGTCGAGGGGCAACATCGGTTGCGAACCGCCATCGACGATCGCCACGGCCTTGGCCTGGCGCACATAGGGCAGGCCGATAAAACCTATGCCCTGGGGATCGTGGCTGACCGCGTCGGAGAGTTGTTCGCTGGACTCGAAGCGTTTCGCCGTGGCGCTGAGGTTTTTGCCGCGGTGGGCCAGCACCAGCTCCTTGAAGGTGTCGTAGGTGCCGGAGCGGTCATCGCGGGCGTACAGGTGAATGGCGCCGCCGATACCGCCCAGTTCTTCCCAGGTTTTCACCTCGCCGCTGAACACCCGCGCCAGTTGCTCGGTGTCCAGGCGCGTCAGCGGGTTTTGCGGGTGGAGGATGATCGCCAGGCCGTCGATGGCGATCACCTGTTCGGCATCGGGGTCTTTCAGGTCGCCAAGGGCTTCCAGTTCCACCAGTTCGCTGTCCTTGATCGGCCGTGACGCGGCGGCGAGGTCGGCGCTGGCGTTCTTCAGTGCGGCAAAGCCGGTACTGGAGCCATGGGCGGCGATCTCGACGAGAACGCGCCGGCCCTGGGCATCCTGGCCTGTCACCCGACGCTCATTGTCTTTGCCCGATGCCTCGATCCGGATGTCGAGCAAGCCCTGTTCTTGCATCAGGCCCTTGACCAGGGCCGGGCCCAGCGCGGCACCTATGGTGTTGGAACCCTGGATGCGCAGCACCGGCTGGTTGTCGCCGGCCAGGGGCAGGGCGGCGAACACCGACCAGGGCAGGGCGTAGCAAACGAAGCCGACCAGCAGCAGGCAGAGGGTGCGGCACCAGAGGTCCCGTTCACTGGTGGTGGAAACGCGTGACATGCGGCAATGGCCTTCTATGGCAGGAGCGAATGCGGCGAGATTAAGTCAGGTAGGTGACGGGGATGTGACAGTTGATAAGGGCAACCAGACCATTCCCCTGGCTTTTCAGAATGCTCTTAAAGACCCGGCACAGCTGGCTCAGTAGAGTTAAAAACTTTGTCTGGAGGGGAATTGGCGCATGCCGACTCTCGTCGTCACCAGGCGTCGATGCAGCCCTGGCTGCAATTTGCTTGTGTCAAAGGAGTATGAAATGAGTGGCTGGTTCGAGCTGAAGCAATATGGCAGCGGAGGTTTCAGGTTCTTGCTGAAGTCCAAGGACGCGCAGACCATGCTTCAAAGCGACCGTTACCCTTGTCGTGAGAGTGTCGAGGCAGCCATTGCGCTGTTCCGCAAGCACTGCACGTCCCCGGGTAGTTACGAAAAGAAGATCGCCCCTGGCGGCAAATCCTACTTCAATCTCAAGGCTGGCAAGGAGGTGATCCTGGTCAGCCACTTGTATGACTCGGAGCCGACCCGTGAGTCCGCCATCGAGGCCATCATGCAGGCCGGCACCGGCACCCGGGTCGAGCTGTGTTGAGACGCTGAAGCCATAAAAAAGCCCATCGCAGGATGGGCTTTTTTGTGCCTGGCGATCAGCTCAGTTCGAGCCAGATCGGTGCGTGGTCGGAAGGTTTTTCCATACCGCGCAGGTCGTAGTCGACCCCGGCATCCTTGATCCGTGGCAGCAGGCCGCGGGAGGCCATGATCAGGTCGATGCGCAGGCCGCGCTTGGGCTCGTCCTCGAAACCGCGGCTGCGGTAGTCGAACCAGCTGAAGCGATCGGCCACCTCTGGGTTGAGGTGGCGGAAACTGTCCACCAGGCCCCAGTTCTTCAGGCGGGCCATCCACTCGCGTTCTTCCGGCAGGAAGCTGCACTTGCCGGTTTTCAGCCAGCGTTTGATGCTGTCCGGGCCGATGCCGATGTCGCAGTCTTCCGGGGAAATGTTCACGTCGCCCATGACCACCAGCGGCTGCTCGTTGCTGAAACGGCTTTCCAGCAGGTGCTGCAGGTCGCTATAGAAACGCTGCTTGGCCGGGAACTTGGTGGGGTGGTCGCGGCTTTCGCCCTGGGGGAAGTAGCCGTTCATGATGGTCACCGGGGTGCCATCGACGTCGGCGAAGGTGCCCCAGATAAAACGCCGCTGGGCATCTTCTTCGTCACCCTCGAAGCCCTTGTGCAACGCCAGCGGCGCCTGACGCGAGAGCAGGGCGACACCGTAGTGGCCTTTCTGCCCGTGGAAATGCACGTGATAACCCAGCGCCTGGACTTCGTCCAGGGGGAACTGGTCGTCCGATACCTTGGTTTCCTGCAGGCCGATGATGTCCGGTTGATGCTTTTCGATCAGCGCCGCCAACTGATGGGGGCGGGCACGCAGCCCGTTGATGTTGAACGAGACGATCTTCATGGTCGGCAGTCCTGGCAAAACTGCGATGCTAGCCGACAAGTCGCCCGGCGGCCAGCATGGCGGCAGGAAGGATGCGCTGCTAAGGTCCATGAGCAGCGCGCAGTGGAACGATCGCGGGCCTGCAAGGCTCGTAGCTATGAGCACACCAAGAACTGGCACAAGTAGCCGCCACCCAGCGCGGCCCACTTCAAGCCGGGCCCAGGGGGAGAACAATCGCCATGCCTGAAACCTCGACTGCCATCGCCGACATTCATATGCTCGACAGCGGCTATGCCCGCGAAGCCCGTTCCCTGCTGTATCAGGCTTATCGTCACGAGCCGACCTTCGCCTATCTGTTCGAGTCCGAACGCCCGGGTTACGAACAACGGGTGCGGGCCACGGTGCGTGAGCTGGTCAAGCAGCACTTCATTCAGGACCTGCCGGCCATCGGCCTGCTGGTCAACGACCGGCTGATCGGTATCGCCCTGATCGCGCCGCCCCAGCGTCGCCTGGGCATTACCGAGAGTTGGGCCTGGCGCCTGCGCATGGTGCTCAGCACCGGTTTCCGCTGCACCCGGCGTTACCTGGACTATCACGCGGCGGTGCTGGGCTGCCTGCCCAGCGATGCGGTGCATGTGTTGCCGCTGCTGGGAATTCATCCGCAGTTCCAGGGCAAGCATTTCGGCGAGCAGTTGCTGCAGGCGGTGCACAACTGGTGCGCGGTGGATGAGCATTCTCAGGGGGTGGTGCTGGACACCGGCAACCCGCGTTACCTGGCGTTCTATGAGCGCCAGGGCTATGAAGAAATTGGCGAGATCGCCGTCGGTCCGGTCCGCGAGCACATTTTCTTTCACGCCAACCCGCAGGTTCTGCAAAGCGCGAACGGCTGAACAGAACTTTCCTTGCATTTGTGCGCTCTATCGGGCTCCCAGCTCGTGATAGCATTCGCGCCTATGAAGTTTTCAGGAAGATTCACCAGCGGCTTTCTGCTGCTGTTCACAAGCTGTGCGGCACTGGCGCAAAGCGAATTGGACGTCAGGGTCAAACCCTCCAACGATGAACTCAAGGCCAATGTGGAGGGCTACATTGGCGGGGTTGGCGATCGTGACGAGGAGGCTCTGCTGCGTTTCAGCCGTGGCGCCGAGGAGCAGGCCCGCAAGGCCGCCCAGGCCCTGGGCTACTACCAGCCGCAGATCAGCAGCGAAGTCAAAGGCGGCGAAAAGCCGCGTTTGGTGCTGAACATCGATCCCGGCGAGCCGGTGCATCTGCGCAATGTCACCATTCGGGTCGACGGCCCGGCGGCCTCCCTCAAGGGCTTTCGGGTGCCCAAGAGCGACCAGTTGAAAAGCGGCGCGGTGCTCAATCACGGCCATTACGAAGACGCCAAGCGGCTGATCCAGAACCAGGCGTCGCGCTACGGCTTTTTCAGCGGGCGTTTCACCCGGCAGAAGCTGGCCGTGGACCCCCAGGCCGGGGTGGCGGATATCGAACTGGTCTACGAAAGCGGTCCGCGTTATGCCCTGGGCAAGGTCAGTTTTGCCGGCGACACGCCGTTCGACGAAGACCTGCTGCAACGCATGGTGCCGTTCAAGGCTGGCACCCCCTACGATTCCGAACTGATCGCCGAACTCAACCAGGCGCTGCAATCGAGCGGTTACTTCGAAGGCGTGCGGGTCGACGCGGCGCCGACCGCGGCCGCCGCCGAGGTGATTCCGGTGGCGGTCCAGCTGGAAACCCGCAAGCCGCGCACCATGGGCCTGGGCCTGGGTTTTTCCACCGACGTCGGGCCGCGGGCCAAGGCCAACTGGACCCGGCACTGGGTCAATGCCCAAGGCCACAGCTATGGCTGGGAGGCGGAAGTCTCCGCGCCGCGGCAGAACGTCGGCCTGTTCTACGACATACCGCTGGACCCGCCGCTGACCGACAAGCTGCGGTTTGCCGGCGGCTACCAGAACGAAGAAATCGCCAACACCGATACCTTGAGCAAGCTGCTGACCCTCGGTCCCGAGTGGCACAGCAAGTTGCCCAGCGGCTGGCAGCGGGTCATCTCGCTGAAGTGGCAGCGTGAGGAGTATCGCCTCGGCGACGATTCGGGCCTGAGTACCCTGTTGATGCCCGGCGTCAGTTATTCCTACCTGCGCAGCGATAACCGCATCGACCCGCACAATGGCTATCGCCTGCAATTCGACACCAAGCTGGCCAAGGAAGGGCTGGGCTCGGACACCAACCTGTTATATGGCACCGTGCTGCTCAAGGGCCTGACCACGGTGTGGGACAACCACCGCTTTCTCGGCCGGGTGCAGTTCGGTGGCAGCGCCACCAACGGCTACAAGAAGGTCCCACCGTCGCTGCGCTTTTTTGCCGGTGGCGATCAGAGCGTGCGCGGTTACAACTACCAGAGCCTGTCGCCGGAGAACTCCGACGGCGACCGGATCGGCGGGCGCTACATGGTGGCAGGCAGCCTCGAGTACCAGTACTCCATCGCGGAAAAGTGGCGCCTGGCGACCTTTGTCGACCAGGGCAACTCCTTCGACAAACTTGAACTGCCGAACCTCAAGACCGGGGTCGGTGTCGGTGTGCGCTGGGTGTCCCCGGTGGGGCCGATCCGCCTCGACCTGGCCCGTGCGCTGGACGATGACGGCGGCATTCGCTTGCACTTTTCCATGGGGCCAGAGCTGTGAAGCGTGGTTTGAAGATTGCGGCGCTGGCGTTGCTTGCGCTGGTGGCGGTGCTGGTACTGGCGCTGGCTTCGATACTCGGCACCCAGGCCGGCAGTCGCTGGGCCCTGGGCCTGGTGCCGGGTCTGACGGTGGAGAACTTCGCCGGTCGCCTGGGCGGGCAGTGGAGCGCCGATCATCTGTTGTGGCAGCAGGACAGCAGCCGGGTCGAACTCCAGGCGCCGAAATTCGCCTGGTCGCCGGCCTGCCTGATGCGCATGACCCTGTGTATCGAGCAACTGGACGTGGAGCAGGTCAGCCTGCAATTCCCGCCGGGTGCGGAAGAAGAGAGCAGCGGCCCGATCAGCCTGCCGGATCTGCAGCTGCCCCTGGCGATCGAGCTGGGTCAGGTGCGGGTCGGCAGCCTGCAGTTCAATGGCAGCGAGGAGCTCAAGGGCCTGCAACTGGCGGCGCAGTGGACGGCCAAGGGCCTGCGGATCGACTCGGTGAGCCTGCAACGCGACGACCTCAGCCTCAATCTTTCGGGGTTGTTGTCGCCCAGCGGTGACTGGCCACTGAGCGCCACCGGTACCCTGACCCTGCCGGCGCCCGGCAGCGAACCCTGGGCGCTGGCGCTGAAGGTCGACGGCGACCTGTTGAAGACCCTCAAGCTTGCGGCCGACAGCAGCGGTTATCTGCAAGGCCAATTGAGCGGTGAACTGCAGCCGCTGGCGGAGAACCTGCCGGCCCAGGTACGGATCACCGCCGATGGTTTCAAGGCCAGCGCCGACCTGCCCGACACCCTGATGCTCAATCAGCTGGAGCTGACCGGCAAAGGCGACCTCAAGGCCGGTTACCAACTGCTGGGCAAGGCTACCCTGCCGGCCGAGCAGGGGCCGGTGGCACTGGCGCTGCAAGGCAAGGTCGACGCCAAGGGCGCGCAGATCGCCGCGCTGGACCTGACCGCTAACGACAAGCAAAACCTCAAGCTGACCGGCCAACTGGACTGGAGTCAGGGGCTGAACGCCGAAGCCAAGCTCGACTGGCTGGATTTCCCCTGGCATCGCCTGTACCCGCTGATCGAAGAACCCGCGGTGGCGGTGCGCCGCTTCAATGCTGAAGTCGCCTACCGCGACGGCAATTACCTGGGCAACTTCAAGGGCGACCTCGATGGCCCGGCGGGGGCGTTCAGCCTCAGCAGCCCATTCAGTGGCGACCTGACGAAAATCTTCCTGCCCCAGTTCAAGCTGGCGGCCGGCCAGGGCAAGGCCGAAGGCCACCTGAACCTGCAATTCGCCGATGGCATCGCCTGGGACACCGCGCTGGACCTGTCGACGATCAACCCGGCGTACTGGGTTGCCGAGCTGCCGGGTACCTTGGCCGGACCGCTGCGCAGCCAGGGTGAGATGAAGAACGAGCAACTCAAGCTCAACGCCGACCTCGACCTCAAGGGCAAGTTGCGCGGCCAGCCGGTGGTGCTGCAGGCCAAGGCCGATGGCGCAGGCGAGCAATGGAACCTGAGTACCCTGGACATCCGCCTGGGCGACAACCGCATCAACGGCTCCGGCCGCCTGCAACAACGCTTGGCCGGGCAGCTCGATATCAAGCTGCCACGTCTCGGCCAGCTGTGGCCCGAGCTGCGCGGCCAGCTCAACGGTCGCCTCGATGTGGCCGGCACCCTGAAGGCGCCGCAGGGCAAGCTCGACCTGCAAGGCCAGCAACTGGTGTTCGCCGACAATCGCCTGCAGAGCCTCAAGCTCGATGCCAACCTGGACAGTGCGCAACGGGCGCGGATCGACCTCAAGGGGGGCGGCATCCAGGTCGGTGAAACCTCGCTGGGGACGCTGACGGCCAGCGGCCAGGGCGATATCAACAACCAGAAACTGCAACTGGACCTGCAAGGCCCGCAGCTCAAACTGGCGCTGGGCCTGGACGGCAAGCTGGACCAGGGCAACTGGCGCGGCCGCCTGGCCAGCGGCGATATCCAGACCGGTGGCCAGGACTGGAAGCTGCAAGCCCCGGCGAAGCTCGAATACCTGGCCGACGGCAAGCTCAACTTCGGCGCCCATTGCTGGGCCAGCGGCGATGCCAGCCTGTGTGGCGAGGATCAGCGGCTGATGCCCGAGCCCAAGTTGCGTTACCAGCTCAAGCAGTTCCCGATCGACAGCCTCGCGCAGTGGTTGCCCAAGGACTTCGCCTGGAAGGGCCGGCTCAACGCCGATATCAAGCTGGACGTACCGGCTGGTGGCCCGCAAGGGCGGATCCTGCTGGACGCCAGCGGCGGCACCTTGCGGGTCAAGGAAAAGCAGCAGTGGCTGGACTTCCCGTATCAGACGCTGAAAATCGACACCACCCTCAACCCCAAGCGTATCGACACGCAGCTGGCGTTCAGCGGCGGCAAGCTCGGTGAGCTGATGCTGCAGGCGCAGATCAATCCGCTGCCGAAAAACAAGCCGCTGTCCGGCGAATTCCGCCTCAGCGGCCTGGACCTGGCGGTGGCGCGGCCGTTCGTGCCGATGGTCGAGAAGCTCGCCGGCACCCTGAATGGCAGCGGGCGCATCTCCGGTGGTCTTCTGGCGCCGCAGGTCAACGGCAACCTGGCCCTCAGCGGGGGCGAAGTCTCAGGTCCCGAATTGCCCATCAGCCTCCAGGACCTGCAATTGCAGGCACTGATCTCTGGTGAGAGCGTGCAATTGAATGGCGGTTGGAAGAGCGGCAAAGCCGGGCAGGGCAGCCTGAACGGCAATATCGCCTGGGGCCAGGCGCTGGTGGTGGACCTGAGCCTCAAGGGCTCGCAGCTGCCGGTCACCGTCGAGCCCTATGCGGTGCTGGACGTGGCGCCGGACCTGAAGATTTCGATGAAGGACGACAAGCTGGCGATTGCCGGCAAGGTCCAGGTGCCCAAGGGCGAAATCACCGTTCGTGAGTTGCCGCCGTCGACGGTCAAGGTGTCGGACGACACGGTGATCATCGGGCAGCAGACCGAGGAGGGCAAAGCGCCGATGGCCATGGCGATGGACATCGACGTGGTGGTCGGCGAGGACAAGCTCAGCTTCACCGGTTTCGGCCTGACCGCCAACCTGCAAGGCCATGTGCACATCGGCGACAACATGGACACCCGTGGCGAGCTGTGGCTCAACGACGGCCGCTACCGCGCCTACGGCCAGCGCCTGACCGTGCGCCGGGCGCGCCTGCTGTTCGCCGGGCCGATCGACCAGCCGTACCTGGACATCGAGGCGATCCGCCAGACCGATGACGTGATCGCCGGGATCCGCCTCAGCGGCAGCGCCGAACAGCCGACCACGCAGATCTTCTCGGAGCCGGCCATGAGCCAGGAGCAGGCCTTGTCCTACCTGGTGCTGGGGCGTCCCTTGAGCACCACCGGCGAGGACAACAACATGCTGGCGCAAGCCGCCCTGGGCCTTGGCCTGATGGGCAGCTCGAACATCACCGGCGGGCTGGCCAAGGACCTGGGGATCGACGACTTCCAGCTCGACACCCAGGGCAGCGGCAATACCACCAGCGTAGTGGCCAGTGGCAATATCTCCGAGCGCCTCAGCCTGCGTTACGGGGTGGGGGTCTTCGAGCCGGCCAACACCATCGCCCTGCGCTACAAACTGAGCAAAAAGGTCTACCTGGAAGCGGCCAGCGGCGTCGCCAGCTCGCTGGATATCTTCTACAAGCGCGACTTCTGATAACCGTCAGTGATCCAGTCCCCTTTGACGAGGGGGCTGGCTACCACCAAGCCGCAACCCTCCAGCCGATATTTCTTCCCCCGATTTTTTCGATTTCAAGACTTTCCCATTAATTAGCTTAATAGTAAGCATGCTAATTATTGTTTGGATATTGGCTGCCTAGGCAGTAACATCTCGACATACTTTCGCTGCCTAGGCAGCTAACAGGTGGTCAGATGAAGCACTTCACCCCAGACGGTTTCCAAAATTGCCACCTCGGGCTCTTGCTGGGCCGCGCGGCCCTGCTCAAGGACCGGATCATCGACACCCACATGGAACCCCACGGCATCACCGCCGCGCAGTTCAAGGTGCTGATCATCATGGCCCAGTTCGGCGTCGACACCCCGGCCGAGCTGTGCCGCCACCTGTCCCTCGACAGCGGTTCCATGACCCGCATGCTCGATCGCCTGGAGCAGAAGGACTTCCTCGCCCGCCACCGCTCGGAGCACGACCGCCGCCAGGTGCGCCTGGTGCTCACCGAGGAGGGCCAGAAGCTCGCCGACCGTCTGCCGCACATCGGCGCCGACGCCATGAATGAATTGGCCGGCGCCATTACCCCCGAAGAGTTGAAAACCCTGGAACAGCTCCTCAAGAAAATTTTGCTGGCGGCCGGTGACCCGATCACTGTGTTGCGGGTAGGTGACAAGTAAATGAGCAGTAAAACCTTGCGTGCCCGTTTGAGCCTGGTACTGCTGGCCATGAGCCTGGCCGGTTGTGCCAACTACAGTGGCCTGACAACCGAAGGGGTGAGCCTCGATGCCAAATCCCTCAAGGCCGGACAATCCCTGAATGGCGTGACCCTGTCGCCGGCGGCCTGGCCGAAGAGCGACTGGTGGAAGAGCCTGGGCGATCCACAGCTCGATGGCCTGATCCGCGAAGCCCTGCACGACAGCCCCGACATGCAGATCGCCAGCGCCCGGGCCCACCAGGCCAGCGCGGCGGCCTATGCCGCGGATGCGGCGCGCATGCCGACCCTGGATGCCAGCGGCAGTGTCAGCCGCTCGCGGCTGTCTCGCTCGCAGGACCCGAGCGGGCAGGGCGACAACTACAGCACGATGCGCAGCCTGACAGCCAACTTCAATTACACCTTCGACCTCTGGGGCGGCCAGCGCGATACCTGGGAAGCCGCCCTGGGCCAGGCCCGCGCCGCCGAGATCGATCGCCAGGCCGCGCAACTGACCCTGGCCGCCGATGTGGCCCGGGCCTACAGCGACCTGGGCCAGGCGCATATCGTCCATGACCTGGCCGATGAAGACCTCAAGCGCACCCGGCAGATGCTCGAGCTGAGCCAGAAGCGCCTGAGCTCGGGCATCGACAGCCAGTATCAGTACCAGCAGACCGAAAGCCTGGAGGCCAGCTCCGAAGCCAGCCTGATCGACGCCGAGAAAAACCTGCAGAGCGCCAAGATCGCCCTCGCGGTATTGCTCGGCAAAGGCCCCGACCGGGGCAACGAAATCGCCCGGCCGAAAGTCCTGCAGGCCAGCGCGGTGGCGCTGCCGTCGGTGCTGCCGGCGGAACTTCTGGGCCGTCGTCCGGACCTGGTGGCCGCGCGCTGGCGGGTCGAGGCGTCGAGCAAGAGCATCGACGCCGGCAAGACCAACTTCTATCCCAACCTCAACCTGAGCGCCGCCGCCGGCACTCAAGCGTTGCTGGGGGACGCGATGTTCGGATCGGCCAGCCGCTTCTTCAACATCGCCCCGACCGTGTCGCTGCCGATCTTCGACGGTGGCCGCCTGCGCGCCGACCTGGATGCCCGGGATGCCGACTACGACCTGGCCGTGGCGCAGTACAACAAGAGCCTGGTGACGGCCCTGGGGGATGTCAGCGACACCATCTCCCAGTTGCGTGACATCGGTCGGCAGATCGCCGCCCAGCAACACGCCACTGACATCGCCCAGGACTCCTACGACACCGTGGTCCAGCGCTACGGCTCGGGGATCGGCAATTACCTGGACGTGCTCAGCATCGAGCAGCAACTGCTGCAAGCCCAGCGTCAGCTGGCGACCCTGAATGCCCAGCAGATCGACCTGTCGATCCAACTGATGCAAGCCCTGGGCGGTGGTTTCCAGACCGACAATCTGGCCGCGGCCACCCCGACCCCAGCCTCGCGCAACCAATAATTCAAGGTACTCATCATGGCCACTGCTGAAAGCAACAACGTTCCTGAAAATACGCCGGACAGCGCCAGCCCGCGCAAGCGCAAGGTCATGCTGCTGGGCCTGGTGGCGCTGATCGTCCTGGGCGGGCTGGGGGTCTTTGCCTGGTACCAACTCTACGGACGCTGGAATGAAGGCACCGACGACGCCTATGTGAATGGCAACGTGGTGGAAATCACCCCGCTGGTCACCGGCACGGTGGTCAGCATCGGCGCCGACGATGGCGACCTGGTCCACGAAGGCCAGGTGCTGATCAACTTCGACCCCAACGATGCCGAGGTCGGCCTGCAAAACGCCGAGGCCAATCTGGCCCGCACCGTGCGCCAGGTGCGCGGGCTGTACAGCAATGTCGACGGCATGCGCGCCCAGGTGGCGGCGCAGAAGGCCGAAGTGCAGAAAGCCCAGGACAACTTCAACCGTCGCCGGACCCTCGCCACCAGCGGGGCGATTTCCCAGGAGGAACTGTCCCACGCCCGCGACGACCTGACCTCGGCGCAGAACGCCCTGGCCAATGCCCAGCAGCAGCTCAACACCACCAACGCACTGGTGGACGACACCGTGGTCTCCAACCATCCGGATGTGCAGGCCTCCGCCGCGCAACTGCGCCAGGCCTACCTGACCAACGCCCGCAGCACCCTGATTGCCCCAGTGACCGGTTATGTCGCCAAGCGCACGGTGCAACTGGGCCAGCGGGTACAGCCGGGCACCGCGTTGATGGCGGTGATCCCGCTCGACCAGCTGTGGATCGACGCCAACTTCAAGGAAACCCAGCTGCGTGACATGCGCATCGGCCAGCCGGTGGACATCGAGGCCGATATCTACGGCAGCGAGGTCAAGTACAGCGGCACCATCGACAGCCTGGGCGCCGGTACCGGCAGTGCCTTCGCCCTGTTGCCGGCGCAGAACGCCACCGGCAACTGGATCAAGATCGTGCAGCGGGTGCCCGTGCGTATCCACGTGAATGCCGAAGAGCTGGCTAAGCACCCGCTGCGAGTTGGCCTGTCGACGGTGGTCAACGTCGACCTGCACGACCAGAGCGGCCCGGTACTGGCCCAGCAGCCGCCACAAAAGGCTTCGTTCAGTACCAGCGTCTACGACCGCCAATTGAGCGAGGCTGATGCCCTGATCGCCCGCCTGATCCACGACAACAGCGCCGCCATCGGCAAGACCGCGCAGCGCTGATTCGCCGATCCCTCTGCTGCGGCCGCTAGCGGCCGCGGCGCCTGCCTCGCTTCATAGGATTCGCGATGAGCAATAACGCCTCTTTCACGCCGCCCAGCCTGTTGCTCAGCACCATCGGCCTGTCGCTGGCGACCTTCATGCAGGTGCTCGACACCACCATCGCCAACGTGGCCTTGCCGACCATCTCCGGCAACCTCGGGGTGAGTTCGGAGCAGGGCACCTGGGTGATCACCTCGTTTGCCGTGAGCAACGCCATCGCCTTGCCGCTGACCGGCTGGCTGAGCCGGCGCTTCGGCGAAGTGAAGCTGTTTATCTGGGCCACCTTGCTGTTCGTGCTGGCCTCGTTCCTCTGCGGGATTTCCACCTCCATGCCGGAACTGGTGGGCTTTCGGGTGCTGCAAGGGGTGGTGGCCGGGCCGTTGTATCCGATGACCCAGACCCTGCTGATCGCGGTCTACCCGCCGGCAAAAAGGGGCATGGCCCTGGCGCTGCTGGCGATGGTCACGGTGGTGGCGCCGATTGCCGGGCCGATTCTCGGCGGCTGGATCACCGACAGTTACAGCTGGCCGTGGATCTTCTTCATCAACGTGCCGATCGGCCTGTTCGCCGCCTGGGTGGTCAAACAGCAGTTGAAGGCGCGGCCGGTGGTGACCAGCCGCCAGCCGATGGACTACATCGGCCTGCTGAGCCTGATCGTCGGCGTCGGGGCCTTGCAGGTCGTGCTCGACAAGGGCAACGACCTGGACTGGTTCGAATCCAACTTCATCATCATAGGTACGCTGATCTCGGTGATCGCCCTGGCGGTGTTCGTGATCTGGGAAATGACCGACCGCCATCCGGTGGTCAACCTGCGGCTGTTCGCCCACCGCAACTTCCGCATCGGCACCATTGTGCTGGTGGGCGGTTATGCCGGCTTCTTCGGCATCAACCTGATCCTGCCGCAGTGGGTGCAGACCCAGATGGGTTATACCGCGACCTGGGCCGGCCTGTCGGTGGCGCCGATGGGCATCCTGCCGGTGCTGATGTCGCCTTTCGTCGGCAAGTACGCGCACAAGTTCGACCTGCGCTTGCTGGCCGGGCTGGCGTTCCTGGCGATCGGCCTGAGCTGCTTCATGCGCGCCGGGTTTACCAACGAGGTGGACTTCCAGCACATCGCCCTGGTGCAGCTGTTTATGGGCATCGGCGTGGCGTTGTTCTTCATGCCGACCCTGAGCATCCTGATGTCGGACCTGCCGCCGCACCAGATTGCCGATGGCGCCGGCCTGGCCACCTTCCTGAGGACCCTGGGTGGCAGTTTCGCCGCCTCGCTGACCACCTGGATCTGGATCCGCCGGGCGAACGAGCATCATGCCTACATGGGCGAACACATCAGCAGCTTCGAACCGGCCACCCGCGATGCCCTGGGCACCCTGGGCGGTGCCAGCAACCAGGCCTACGCGCAGCTGGACCAGGTGCTGACCGGCCAGGCGTACATGATGTCCACCGTGGACTACTTCACGTTGCTGGGCTGGAGCTTCATGGGCCTGATTCTGCTGGTGTGGCTGGCCAAGCCACCGTTCACGGCCAAGGCCGGGCCGGCGTCGGCGGGGCACTGATATTGCGGTGGGGCAGAGAAATGATCGCGAGCAAGCTCGCTCCTACAGGAAGGCGTACCTTTTTGTAGGAGCGAGCTTGCTCGCGATAGAACGCGCAGCGTTCGCCCGGAAGGCCCTTTGGGCCTTATCGCAGCCTGCGGCAGCGGCTACAGGTTATGAGCGGGGCAGTGCCAGCGGCGGCATCAGGTCGAAAGCCGCCAGCTGGAAGCCCTGTTCATCCACCTGCAAGGCCCAGCCCTGACGGTCCCAGTCCCCCAGCACGATGCGTTTGGCAGCCTGGTCGCCGATCTGCAACTTGTGGATGGCCGGGCGGTGGGTGTGGCCGTGGACCAGGGTCCGCACCTTGAACTCCTGCATGATCCGCGGCACTTCGTCCGGGGTCACGTCGACGATGTCGTTGGCCTTCATGCGGGTTTGCGCGCGGCTTTCGTTGCGCAGCTTGCGCGCCAGCTTGTGCCGGGTGCGCAGCGGCAGGTGCCTGAGGATCCACAACGAAACCGGGTTGCGCAGGTAACGGCGCATGCGCATATAGGCTTCGTCACGGGTGCACAGGCTGTCGCCGTGGATCAGCAGCACCGGCTCGCCGTAGAAGTCGACCACGCTCGGGTCCTTGAGCAGGGTCGCGCCCGCGGCCTTGCAGAACGCCTTGCCGAGCATGAAGTCGCGATTGCCATGCATCAGGAAAACCTGCGTGCCGTTGTCGCTGAGCTCGCGCAGTGCCTGGCAAATGGAAAGCTGGTAGGGGGTCATGGCGTCGTCGCCGATCCAGACCTCGAAGAAATCTCCCAGGATGTACAGCGCTTGCGCCGAGCGGGCACGCCCGCCCAGTAAATCCAGAAACGCCCGGGTAATGTCCGGGCGCTCCTCTTCCAGATGCAAATCTGAAATCAGCAGTATCACTCAACGATCTCGGCTTTCTCGATGATCACGTCTTCTGCCGGTACGTCCTGGTGGCCGGCCTTCATGGTGGTGGCCACGCCTTTGATCTTGTCGACCACTTCGGTGCCGGCGACCACTTTGCCGAATACCGCGTAGCCCCAGCCCTGGACGGTCTTGCCGCTGTGGTTGAGGAAGCTGTTGTCAGCAACGTTGATGAAGAACTGCGCGGAAGCCGAATGCGGCTCCATGGTGCGTGCCATGGCGACGGTGTACTTGTCGTTGGAAAGACCGTTGTCGGCTTCGTTCTGGATGCTTGGACGCTTGTCTTTCTTTTCTTTCATGCCTGGCTCGAAACCGCCGCCCTGGATCATGAAGTTACCGATGACGCGGTGGAACACGGTGTTTTCGTAATGACCGGCTTTAACGTATTCGACGAAGTTGGCCACGGTGACCGGGGCTTTCTCGGCGTTCAGTTCCAGCACGATGTCGCCGTGGTTGGTGGTCAGTTTGACTTGAGTCATGATCGGTACTCTTTATAAGGAGGAGCGTTTTCAAGGAATTCCCGGGTTCCGGGAGGCAGGTCTGGGGCCCGTGGGCCGGAACCGCGCTGGCAAAAATCCGCCAAGGTGCGCAGTTTAGCGTGCCGGGCGTGAAATTCGAGGCTGTTTTTTCATTTGCGACGGATTAATCGCGGCAGATTTAAAGCCCGCTCTGTCAGGGGCTTGACCGCATCGGCTATGATATCCGTTTTGATTTATCAGGCCGCACCGGCCGCGCACTTGTACGTTCAAGGATCCTATGAGCAAGCCCACTGTCGACCCTACCTCGAATTCCAAGACCGGACCGGCCGTGCCGGTCAACTTCCTGCGCCCGATCATCCAGGCGGACCTGGACTCGGGTAAGCACACACAGATCGTGACCCGCTTCCCGCCGGAGCCCAACGGCTACCTGCACATCGGTCACGCCAAGTCGATCTGCGTGAACTTCGGGCTGGCCCAGGAATTCGGCGGCGTCACCCACCTGCGCTTCGACGACACCAACCCGGCCAAGGAAGACCAGGAATACATCGACGCCATCGAAAGCGACGTCAAGTGGCTGGGCTTCGAGTGGTCCGGTGAAGTGCGCTACGCCTCGCAATACTTCGACCAGCTGCACGACTGGGCGGTGGAGCTGATCAAGGCGGGCAAGGCCTATGTCGACGACCTGACCCCCGAGCAGGCCAAGGAATACCGCGGCAGCCTGACCGAGCCGGGCAAGAACAGCCCGTTCCGCGACCGTTCGGTGGAAGAGAACCTGGACCTGTTCGCCCGCATGAAGGCGGGCGAATTCCCGGACGGCGCACGGGTGCTGCGGGCCAAGATCGACATGGCCTCGCCGAACATGAACCTGCGCGACCCGATCATGTATCGCATCCGCCATGCCCATCACCACCAGACCGGCGACAAGTGGTGCATCTATCCGAACTACGACTTCACCCACGGTCAGTCGGACGCCATCGAAGGCATCACCCACTCGATCTGCACCCTGGAGTTCGAAAGCCACCGTCCGCTGTACGAGTGGTTCCTCGACAACCTGCCGGTGCCGGCGCAGCCGCGCCAGTACGAGTTCAGCCGCCTGAACCTGAACTACACCATCACCAGCAAGCGCAAGCTCAAGCAACTGGTGGACGAGCAGCACGTCAACGGCTGGGACGACCCGCGCATGTCCACCCTGTCGGGCTTCCGCCGTCGTGGCTACACGCCGAAATCCATCCGCAACTTCTGCGAAATGATCGGCACCAACCGTTCCGACGGCGTGGTGGACTTCGGCATGCTGGAATTCAGCATCCGTGACGACCTCGACCAGAGCGCCCCGCGTGCCATGTGCGTGCTGCGCCCGCTGAAGGTGGTGATCACCAACTACCCGGAAGGCCAGGTCGAGAACCTCGAACTGCCGCGCCACCCGAAAGAAGACATGGGTGTGCGGGTGCTGCCGTTCGCCCGTGAAATCTACATCGACCGCGACGATTTCATGGAAGAGCCGCCAAAGGGCTACAAGCGCCTGGAACCGGCCGGCGAAGTGCGCCTGCGCGGCAGCTACGTGATCCGCGCCGACGAGGCGATCAAGGATGCCGACGGCAACATCGTCGAGCTGCGTTGCTCCTACGATCCGGACACCCTGGGCAAGAACCCGGAAGGGCGCAAGGTCAAGGGCGTGATCCACTGGGTGCCGGCCGCCGCCAGCGTCGAGTGCGAAGTGCGCCTGTACGACCGTCTGTTCCGTTCGCCGAACCCGGAGAAGGCCGAAGACAGCGCAAGTTTCCTGGACAACATCAACCCTGACTCCCTGCAGGTCCTCACTGGTTGTCGTGCCGAACCCTCGCTGGGCAACGCACAGCCGGAAGACCGTTTCCAGTTCGAGCGCGAAGGTTACTTCTGCGCGGATATCAAGGACTCGAAACCGGGCGCACCGGTATTCAACCGTACCGTGACCCTGCGCGACTCCTGGGGTCAGTGATCAGTTAAGGAACTCCTTGTGCTAACGATCTACAACACGCTCACCAAGAGCAAAGAAGTCTTCAAGCCGCTCGATGGCAACAAGGTGCGCATGTACGTGTGCGGCATGACCGTGTACGACTACTGCCACCTGGGCCACGGCCGCAGCATGGTCGCTTTCGACCTGGTGACCCGCTGGCTGCGTTTCAGCGGTTACGACCTGACTTATGTGCGCAACATCACCGACATCGACGACAAGATCATCAATCGGGCCAACGAGAACGGCGAGTCGTTCGAGGCGCTGACCGAGCGCATGATCGCGGCGATGCACGAAGACGAAGCGCGCCTGAACATCAAGAAGCCGGACATGGAGCCGCGTGCCACCGACCATATCGCCGGCATGCACGCGATGATCCAGACCCTGATCGACAAGGGCTATGCCTACGCGCCAGGCAACGGCGACGTGTACTACCGGGTCGGCAAGTTCCTCGGTTACGGCAAGCTGTCGCGCAAGAAGATCGAAGACCTGCGCATCGGCGCGCGTATCGAAGTCGACGAGTCGAAACAGGACCCGCTGGACTTCGTGCTGTGGAAAGCCGCCAAGCCGGGCGAGCCGAGCTGGGAATCGCCATGGGGCGCCGGGCGTCCGGGCTGGCACATCGAATGCTCGGTGATGTCGACCTGCTGCCTGGGCGAGACCTTCGACATTCATGGCGGTGGCAGCGACCTCGAGTTCCCGCACCATGAAAACGAGATTGCCCAGAGCGAGGCGGCCACCGGCAAGACCTACGCCAATGCCTGGATGCACTGCGGCATGATCCGCATCAATGGCGAGAAGATGTCCAAGTCCTTGAACAACTTCTTCACCATCCGCGACGTGCTCGACAAGTACCATCCGGAAGTGGTGCGTTACCTGCTGGTGTCGAGCCACTACCGCAGTGCGATCAACTACTCGGAAGACAACCTCAAGGATGCCAAGGGCGCCCTGGAGCGTTTCTACCACGCCCTCAAGGGCCTGCCGAGCGTGCTGGCCGCCGGTGGCGAAGCCTTCGTCGAGCGTTTCACCGAGGTGATGAACGACGACTTCGGCACTCCGGAAGCCTGTGCGGTGCTGTTCGAGATGGTGCGCGAGATCAACCGTCTGCGCGAGAGCGATCTTGATGCCGCGGCCGGTCTGGCGGCGCGCCTGCGAGAACTGGCGGACGTGCTGGGTGTGTTGCAGCTGGAAGCCGACGACTTCCTGCAGGCCGGTGCCGCCGGCCGGGTCGACGCGGCGCAGGTCGAAGCGCTGATCCAGGCGCGCCTGGCGGCCCGTGCCAACAAGGACTGGGCCGAGTCCGACCGCATCCGCGACCAGATCACCGCCATGGGCGTGGTGCTGGAAGACGGCAAGGGCGGGACCACCTGGCGTCTGGCTGACTGATCGCGGTACTGGCTACAAACGGAAACCCGCCTTGTGCGGGTTTTTGTTTGCCGGTGAATTATCCAGGCGGGATCAAACCAGGATGGCCAGCGAGCTGTACTTGGCGACCAGCGGGTCGGCGGTCAGCAGTTTCATCGGTTCGCTGATCGCGGTGGCCACAATCAGCCGATCGAATGGGTCGCGGTGGTGGTGTTCGAGGTCTTTCACCGCTATGGCGTGTTCAGCGGTGATGGCCAGCTCGATAAAGCCGCTTGCCAGGCAATATTCGCGGATCTGCTCCAGGTCCACATCGAGCTTTCCCAGGCCGACCTTGATGGCCATCTCCCAGAAAGAGGCGGCGCTGATATAGACCTCGGCGGCACCCTCGATCAGTTTTCGGGCCTTGGCGGACAACTTCGGGTCGTCGCTGAGGGTCCAGAGCAGAATGTGAGTGTCGAGCAGGACCCTCACTCGCGGCTTCCTTCGAAGGCGTCAAGCATGTCGTCCGGCAGCGGGGCATCAAAGTCGTCGGGAAGCACCAGTTTGCCTTTCATTGCACCAATGCGTTGCCCCGAGGGTTTGCCGACGGGAACCAGGCGGGCGAGGGCGCGGCCGTGTTTCGCGATGGTAATGACCTGTCCTGCCGCGGCATCGTCGACCAGTTTGGACAGGTTGTTTTTGGCTTCTGCCAGCGGGACAGTGATCATGAGGCTCCTCCAATATTCTGGACAAATATAGCCAGAATATTCGAACCCAGCCAAGCCAAGGCGGACGGCAGGTCGGGTTTTATGTATCCAGCTGTCGCAAGCGCTTGTACAGGGTATTGCGACTCAGCCCCAGCCGCCGCGCCAATAGAGAGATGTTGCCGCCCACCGCCTTGAGCTGTCGCTGCAGGTCGGCGCTGTCTTCCGGGTCGATGTCGCCGGGCGGTTCGTGGCTGGCGGCCGGTTCCATGTCCAGGTCGACAAAAAAGTCGTCCGGCAGGTGCTCGGCGCGGATCGGTTGGTCTTCGGCCATGGCCAGCGCCACCTGCATCACGCTGCTGACCTGGCGCAGGTTGCCCGGCCAGGGGTGGCGCTCGAACAGTTCCTGGACTTCGCGACTGAGCCCGGCCCATTGGCCCGGCTCGCGGTGCTGTTCCCAGATGCACTTGAACAGCGCCTGTTTGTCGCTGCGTTCGCGCAGGGGCGGCAGCTCCAGGGTCAGGCCGCCGATGCGGTAATACAGGTCCTCGCGGAAGCGCCCGAGCTGTACCTGTTCGCGCAGGGAGCGGTTGGTGGCGGAGATGATACGGATGTCCACCGGGAACAGTTCGCTGCTGCCCACCGGCTGTACGCAGCGCTCCTGCAGCACCCGCAGCAGGCGGGCCTGGGTCGGCAAGGGCATGTCGCCGATTTCGTCGAGGAACAGCGTGCCTTTGTCGGCCTTGCGGATCAGGCCGATGCTGCCTTTCTGGTTGGCGCCGGTGAAGGCGCCCTTTTCGTAGCCGAACAGCTCGGACTCCACCAGTTCGGCGGGGATCGCCGCGCAGTTGACGGCAATGAACGCCTGTTTGCTTCGCGAGCTGGCCTGGTGCAGCGCCTTGACGAAGACTTCCTTGCCGACGCCGGTTTCGCCGTGGATCAGCAGCGGAATGTCCTTTTCCAGCAGCCGTTCGGCCTGGCGCACGGCTTTCTCCACCCGGCTGTCGCCGAAGTGCAGGGTGTTCAGGCTGATGGTATCGGTGTTGGCGGGAGCTGGGCGGGAAGGCGACTCGGCGAAGACCCGGGCCTGGATCGGCACCTGCCTTGGACGCTTGAGCAGGCAATGGAAGCGGTTGCGACCGGCGGCCTGCAGGGCGAAGGGCAGGCCTTCGGGTTGGTTGAGCAATTCCAGCAGGGACACCTTGAACAGGCTTTCGATGCCGACCCGCGACAGGCTGATGCCCAGCAGGTTGTCGGCGCGGCGGTTGGCCGACAGCACCTGGCCGCTTTCATCGAAGATCAGCAGGCCGGCCCACTGGCTGTCGAGGTTGTTCAGGCCGGTGTTGAAGGTCAGCTGGAAATGCCGGCCTTCGAACAGGTTGAGGATCAGCCGGTTCTCCACCGTCTGGCTCATCATCTTGACCATGCCCAGGGTGTGGGAGGGCGGCAGGTAGCTGTCGCTGGAGACGTCCAGCACCGCGATCACCCGGCGCTCGGCATCGAAGATCGGCGCGGCCGAGCCGGTCATGAAGCGGTTGGCCTTGAGAAAGTGTTCATCGTGCTCGATATGCACCGCTTGCTCGCAGGCCAGGGCGGTGCCGATGGCATTGGTCCCGCTGCAGTGTTCCAGCCAGCTGGCGCCGGCACTGAAACCGCGGGCCAGGCTCGGCTCGATAAAACGCTGGGTACCCCAGGAGGTCAGGACCTGGCCCTGGTTGTCGGCGAGCATGATCAGGCAATTGGAGTTGCTGAGGATGTTCTCGTAGTAGGGCAGGACTTCCTGGTGGGTGGTCTGCACCAGGGCATGCTGGCTCTCCAGCAACTGGGCGATGCGCTCGGCGGGCAGTTGATCGAAGGCGGGCGCGCTCTGGTGGCTGAGGCCAAAGGCCCGGCAGCGATTCCAGGAGTCCTTGATGATGGTCTCGTGAGACAGCGGTGAGGCAGGTGCGCTCATGTTGACTGGTCTCTTATTGTTCTTGTTATGACGACAGGGCGCTGCGTTCTCTGTAGCCGCTGCCGTAGGCTGCGATCGGCTGCGCAGCGGCCGCAGAACCTGAGCACGCGCTTTATCTGCATGAGCGCGGAGCCCTCTTTACGAGTCCTTCGGCCTCGATCGCAGCCTGCGGCAGCGGCTACATGAAAGCAATCTTGCCGGCGAAAACGTCCATCCAGTGTTGTTCACTCTTGTTCATTGTCAACCGCCGGACTGTTCAGTTGTTCAGTCCGGGTTGTTCATTTCTGTTCAGCTGTGAACCCTCGAACAGCCTGCCTTGGTATAAATTCCAGTCTTATCAGTGGCTTGGTTTGACGCCGCGGTTCTGGCACGAAAGTCGCTCTGCTGCTCCGGTCGCTTGACTCCAATAATAAAAAAGGCCGAGCCATGTCATTAACGCTGGAGCACGTCAGCCGTGTCGTCGAGGGCCAGACCTGGATCGATGACATCTCGCTGCGCTTTGAACCCGGTTCCTTCAATGTCCTGCTGGGGCGCACGCTGTCCGGCAAGACCAGCCTGATGCGCCTGATCGCCGGGCTCGACAAGCCCGCCAGCGGGCGCATCCTGATGAACGGCGTGGACGTCACCGGGCGCCCGGTGCGGCTGCGCAACGTGTCGATGGTCTATCAGCAGTTCATCAATTACCCGACCATGACCGTGTTCGAAAATATCGCCTCGCCGTTGCGCCAGGCCGGAGTCGCCGCACAACTGATCGAGAGCAAGGTGCTGGAGACGGCGAAGATGCTGCGGATCGAGAAGTTCCTGCAGCGCCATCCGCTGGAGCTGTCCGGCGGCCAGCAGCAGCGCACGGCCATGGCCCGGGCGCTGGTCAAGGATGCCGAGCTGATCCTGTTCGACGAGCCACTGGTCAACCTCGACTACAAGCTACGCGAAGAGCTGCGCCAGGAGATGCGCGAGCTGTTCCAGGCCCGCCACACCATCGCCATCTACGCCACCACCGAGCCCAACGAGGCGCTAGCCCTGGGCGGCACCACCACCATCCTCCACGAGGGGCGCCTGGTGCAGAGCGGCAAGACCGCCGAGGTCTATCACCAGCCCCAGACGGTGCCGGCCGCCGAGCTGTTCTCCGAACCGCCGATCAACCTGATGCCGGGGCGCATCGCTGGCAATGAAGTGAGCTTCGCCAACTTCGTGCACTTTCCGCTGAACGTCGACCTGCGCCCGGTCGGCGAGGGCGAGTTCCGCTTTGGTGTGCGGCCCAGCCATATCTCCCTGGTGCCGAGCAACGACGACGACCTGGAGCTGGCGGTGACCGTCGAGGTGGCGGAAATCAGCGGCTCGGAAACCTTCCTCCATGTGCGCAACGAACAATTCCTGTTGGTGCTGCACTTGCCTGGCGTGCACGAATACGACGTCGACGCGCCGATCCGCATCTATATCCCCACCCACAAACTGTTTGTCTTCGATGCCCAGGGCCGTCTGGTCCAGGCGCCGGGGCGACGCGTCGCGAGGGTTGCCTGATGGCCGAGATCCGTTTGCACAACCTCGCCCATAGTTACACCAGTACCCCGGCCGGTCCCGAGGACTATGCGATCCGCGAGATGAACCATATCTGGGAGCAGGGCGGCGCCTATGCCTTGCTCGGGCCGTCCGGCTGCGGCAAGTCGACTTTGCTCAATATCATTTCCGGGCTGCTCAGCCCGTCCCAGGGGCAGGTGCTGTTCGATACCCGGGTAGTCAACGAGCTGACGCCCGAGAAGCGCAATATCGCCCAGGTTTTCCAGTTCCCGGTGGTCTACGACACCATGACGGTGTTCGACAACCTGGCCTTCCCGCTGCGCAACCAGGGCCTGGCCGAAGCCAAGGTGCACAGCAAGGTGCAGGAGATCGCCGAGGTCCTCGACCTGCAGGCGCTGCTGAACAAGAAGGCACGCAACCTCAGCGCCGACGAAAAACAGAAGGTCTCCATGGGCCGCGGCCTGGTGCGCGACGACGTGTCGGCGATCCTGTTCGACGAGCCGCTGACGGTGATCGACCCGCACCTGAAGTGGAAGCTGCGGCGCAAGCTCAAGCAAATCCACGAGCAGTTCAACATCACCATGGTCTACGTCACCCACGACCAGCTCGAAGCCTCGACCTTCGCCGACAAGATCGCGGTGATGTACGGCGGGCAGATCGTCCAGTTCGGTACCCCGCGGGAGCTGTTCGAGCGGCCGAGCCACACCTTTGTCGGCTACTTCATCGGCAGCCCGGGGATGAACCTGATCGAGGTCCGGGCAGAGGCCGGCGGTGTCAGGTTCGCCGGCACCCATTTGGCACTGCCCGAGGCCTTACAGCAGCGGATCGCCGAGAGCGATTACCAGAGCCTGAAAGTCGGCATCCGCCCGGAGTTCATCCATGTCTGGGACGAGCCTTACGAGGAGGCGCTGCAGGCTGATGTGGTCCATGTCGAGGACCTGGGCACCTACAAGATCATGACCCTGAACCTCGACGGCGCGGTGTTGAAAGTGCGGCTGGCCGAAGACAAGCCGGTGCCGCAGGGCAGGGCCTGCATCAGTTTTCCCGCGCAGTGGCTGATGGTCTACGCCGACGAATACCTGCTGGAGGCCCACGCCACGAACGAGGTTCAGCCATGAACAAAGTGCAGAACAACAAGGCCTGGTGGCTGGTATTGCCGGTGTTCCTGCTGGTGGCCTTCAGTGCGGTGATCCCGATGATGACCGTGGTCAACTACTCGGTGCAGGACATCTTCGACCAGTCCAGCCGCTACTTCGTCGGCGCCGACTGGTACCGCCAGGTGCTGCTCGACCCGCGCCTGCACGACTCGTTGCTGCGCCAGTTCATCTATTCGGCCTGCGTGCTGCTGATCGAAATTCCCTTAGGGATAGCCATTGCCCTGACCATGCCGAGCAAGGGGCGCTGGTCGTCGGTGGTGCTGATCATCCTCGCCATTCCATTGCTGATCCCGTGGAACGTGGTGGGCACCATCTGGCAGATCTTCGGCCGCGCCGACATCGGCCTGATGGGCTCGGCGCTGAATGCCCTGGGCATCGATTACAACTACGCGGCCAACACCATGGATGCCTGGGTCACGGTGCTGGTGATGGACGTGTGGCACTGGACCTCGCTGGTGGCGCTGCTCTGCTACTCGGGGCTGCGGGCGATACCGGACGTGTACTACCAGGCGGCGCGCATCGACCGGGCGTCGAACTGGGCGGTGTTCCGCCATATCCAGTTGCCGAAGATGAAGAGCGTGCTGCTGATCGCGGTGATGCTGCGTTTCATGGACAGCTTCATGATCTACACCGAGCCCTTCGTGCTCACCGGCGGCGGGCCGGGCAACGCCACGACCTTCCTCAGCCAGACCCTGACCCAGATGGCGATCGGGCAGTTCGACCTGGGCCCGGCCGCGGCGTTCTCCCTGGTGTACTTCCTGATCATCCTGCTGGTGTCCTGGCTGTTCTACACCGCCATGACCCACTCCGACGCCAATCGCTGAGGACGGCCGCCATGACCAAGCGCAAGCTGATACCGCTGCTGATCTACATCCTGTTCCTGCTGGTACCTATCTACTGGTTGCTGAACATGTCGTTCAAGAGCAACAACGAAATCCTCGGCAGCCTGACCCTGTGGCCCCAGGACTTCACCTGGCACAACTACAAGGTGATCTTCACCGACCCCAGCTGGTACACCGGCTACCTCAACTCGCTGTATTACGTCAGCCTGAACACGGTGATTTCCCTGAGCGTGGCGCTGCCGGCGGCCTATGCGTTCTCGCGCTACCGCTTCCTCGGTGACAAGCACCTGTTCTTCTGGCTGCTGACCAACCGCATGGCGCCGCCGGCGGTGTTCCTGCTGCCATTCTTCCAGCTGTATTCGTCCATCGGCCTGTTCGACACGCACATCGCCGTGGCCCTGGCCCACTGCCTGTTCAACGTGCCGTTGGCGGTGTGGATTCTCGAAGGTTTCATGTCCGGGGTGCCGAAGGAAATCGACGAGACCGCCTACATCGACGGCTACAGCTTTCCCAAGTTCTTCGTGAAGATTTTCGTCCCGCTGATCGGCTCGGGGATCGGCGTGACGGCGTTCTTCTGCTTCATGTTTTCCTGGGTCGAGCTGTTGCTGGCGCGGACTTTGACCTCGGTGAACGCCAAGCCGATCGCCGCGGTGATGACCCGCACTGTGTCCGCCTCCGGTATCGACTGGGGCGTGCTGGCGGCGGCCGGGGTGCTGACCATTCTGCCGGGCATGCTGGTGATCTGGTTTGTTCGCAACCATGTGGCCAAGGGCTTCGCCCTGGGCCGGGTATGAGGATCCGCTGATGGAATGGATGAACTGGACCGCTCCGACGGCGGCATTCTTCGGTGTCATTGCCTTGATCCTGCTGGGTATGACCAGCTGGGAATTGCGTTCGCCGAGCATCCCTCGGCGCGGCTTCCTGCCGATTGCCACCACCCGTGGCGATCGTCTGTTTATCGGTCTTCTCGGCAGCGCCTACCTGCATCTGCTGGTAATCGGCGTCACCGACTGGAGCATCTGGGTGGCGTTCGTGCTGTCCCTGGTGTGGCTGTTGGCTGTGATGCGTTGGGGCTGAGGCTGATGCCCAACCCTGTAGGAGCGAGCTTGCTCGCGAAGAATTCCAGCGCGCCGCGTACAGGCNGCGTCATCGTTAGCGACCTTCGCGAGCAAGCTCGCTCCTACAGGGAGGCATTGGCATCGGTCCTCTTTGAACTTAACCGGGAGGTCTCTATGTTCGACAAAAACAATAAGCTGCGACATAGCGTTTCATTGGCGGCCATGCTGGCACTGAGCGGCTTGAGCGCGACGGCCTGGGCCGACGCCTATGAGGACGCCGCGAAAAAATGGATCGGCAGCGAGTTCAAGCCATCCACCCTGACCGCGGAACAACAGCTGGAAGAGCTGAAGTGGTTCATCAAGGCGTCCGAGCCGTTTCGCGGAATGAAGATCAACGTGGTCTCGGAAACCATCGCCACCCATGAATACGAGTCCAAGGTGCTGGCCAAGGCCTTCAGTGAAATCACCGGGATCAAGCTGACCCACGACCTGCTGCAGGAAGGCGACGTGGTGGAGAAGCTGCAGACCCAGATGCAGTCGGATAAGAACATCTATGACGGCTGGGTCAACGACTCCGACCTGATCGGCACGCACTTCCGTTATGGCAAGACCGAATCCATTACCGACCTGATGGCCAACGAGGGCAAGGACTACACCTCGCCGACCCTGGACATCAAGGATTTCATCGGCATCTCCTTCACCACCGCGCCGGACGGCAAGATCTACCAGTTGCCCGACCAGCAGTTCGCCAACCTGTACTGGTTCCGCGCCGACTGGTTCGAGCGGGCCGACCTGAAAGCCAAGTTCAAGGAGAAGTACGGCTACGAGCTGGGTGTGCCGGTGAACTGGTCGGCCTATGAGGACATCGCCAAGTTCTTCAGCGAAGACGTCAAGGAGATCGACGGCAAGCGGGTCTACGGGCATATGGATTACGGCAAGAAGGACCCGTCCCTGGGCTGGCGCTTCACCGATGCCTGGTTCTCCATGGCCGGCGGCGGCGACAAGGGCTTGCCCAACGGCTTGCCGGTGGACGAGTGGGGGATCCGCGTCGAGGATTGCCATCCGGTGGGCTCCAGCGTGACCCGCGGCGGCGACACCAACGGCCCGGCGGCGGTGTTCGCCACCACCAAGTACGTGGACTGGATGAAAAAGTACGCGCCACCGGAGGCGGCAGGCATGACCTTCTCCGAGTCCGGGCCGGTGCCGTCCCAGGGCAATATCGCCCAGCAGATCTTCTGGTACACCGCCTTCACCGCCGACATGACCAAGCCGGGCCTGCCGGTGATGAATGCCGACGGCACGCCGAAATGGCGCATGGCGCCGTCGCCCAAGGGACCGTACTGGGAGGAGGGCATGAAGCTGGGGTATCAGGACGCCGGTTCCTGGACCTTCCTCAAGTCCACCCCGGAGAAACAGAAACTCGCGGCCTGGCTCTATGCCCAGTTCGTGACCTCGAAAACCGTGTCGCTGAAGAAAACCATCGTCGGCCTGACCCCGATCCGCGAGTCGGACATCAACTCCCAGGCGATGACCGACCTGGCACCGAAACTCGGTGGCCTGGTGGAGTTCTATCGCAGCCCGGCCCGTGTGCAGTGGACGCCGACCGGTACCAACGTGCCGGACTATCCACGCCTGGCGCAGCTGTGGTGGAGCCATATCGCCGAAGCGGCCAGCGGCGAGAAAACCCCGCAACAGGCACTCGATGGCCTGGCCAAGGACCAGGACGCGATCATGACCCGGCTCGAGCGCTCGAAAGCCCAGGCCACCTGCGCGCCGAAAATGAACCCCGAGCGCGACGCGCAATACTGGTTCGACCAACCGGGCGCGCCGAAACCGAAACTGGCCAACGAGAAACCCAAGGGTGAGACCGTGAGCTACAACGAACTGCTCAAGTCGTGGGAGGCGGCGCGCAAGTAAGGTTGTGGATCTGTAATGCGCAACGGCACCTTCGGGTGCCGTTCTGTTTTGGGAGCTGTGGTGCCCGGACCATTGTTATCGCGGGCA
>NZ_JBQENK010000005.1:0-55396 GCF_052044735.1 Pseudomonas sp. 22526 | reverse complement strand
TTGCCCGCGATGACGTCCTTCGAACCAGCGCAGATCTTCAGGCCAGTGCTGCCAGCCGCTCCACCGTATCGGGAAAACGCTGTACCAGGCGGATCAGGGTGGTGGCCTGAGCGTTGGGTTTTGCCCGTCCTTGCTCCCAGTTCTCCAGGGTCCGGGTATTGGTGCGCAGGTACATGGCAAATACCGATCTGGACAGGTTCAGCTGTTCGCGCACGGCCAGCACTTCTTCGGCGGTGATCGGTAGCAGTGCGTTCAGCTTGACCTTGTGGGTGCGCAGCGTGAGCTTGCCTTGGCGCTCTTTGGCCAGGGCGTCGAAACCTTCGACCAGTTCGGAAAAGATGTCACGTTTCATGATGGGTTCTCGCCTCGACTTCTCTGTTCAGCAGTTGCTTGAGCAGTTTTTTCTGATGGGGTGTCAGGTCGTTCTGCTCGTTCTTTGCGTAAAGGGTGAAGAGCCAGAATTGGGCGCCTCCGGACCACCAGTAATAAATCACCCGGATCCCGCCGCGTTTGCCCTTGTGCCGTCGCTCGTCGACAAAGCGGATCTTGCGCAAGCCGCCGGTTCCCTCGATGAGATCTCCGGCTTCGGGTGCTTTCAGCAATTCAAGCTGCAAGCTACGAAAAAGCTCGTCGTCCAGATAGTCCTGTCGATGGCGTTGGAACGGGGGTAACTCAATGAAAAGTGCGTCCATGCTCTGTACGTAATCTGCGTATATTTTTGATTGGATGGGTCGAGAGGTCAAGACGTTGCGCATGGCGCTCGTCGCCTTTTAATGACCTTAGACTTAGCAATCAGGATGAGGCGTAGGACGCGTCTTTAAAGCCTGAAAGGCAATTCCTTTCAGGTGGCAGGAGGAAGGGCAGGGCGGTTTTTCTTCGGAAAACAAAACGGCGCCCGAAGGCGCCGTCTTGTTTTACTGCGGATCGTGCTTGAGCGATCAGCCCGCCAGACCGGATTGCTGGACCAGGATCAGCAGCGGTTGTGGGTAGACGCCGAGGAAGAACGCCAGGACCGCGATGGCCAGCAGCATCACGCCGCCGGCTTTCTGTTCCCAGTGCAGCTGGGCGTCGACGCGGCGCAGGTTCGGCTCGATCAGGTACAGGGTGACCATGACGCGCAGGTAGTAGAACACGCCGATGGCGCTGCCCAGGACCAGGGAGCCGACCAGCCACCATTGGTGCGCTTCGACACCGGTGGCGATGATGTAGAACTTGCCGATGAAGCCCGCGGTCAGCGGGATACCGGCCAGGGACAGCATCATCACGGTCAGTACGGCGGTCAGGTACGGACGGCGCCAGAACAGGCCGCGATATTCGTACAGGGCATCCGCGTCGCGACCCTTGTAAGGCGAGGACATCAGGGTGATCACGCCGAAGGCGCCGAGGCTGGTGATCACGTAGGTGACCAGATAGACGCCGATGGCCTCCATCGCCAGGCCCTTGCTCGCCACCAGGGCGATCAGCAGGTAACCGAAGTGGGCGATGGACGAGTAACCCAGCAGACGCTTGAGGTTGCTCTGGGTCAGCGCCAGCAGGTTACCGAACAGGATCGAGGCAATCGCGATCAAGGTCAGCACGGTGTTCAGGACACCGCTGCTGGCCACCGGCGAGATCTGGAACAGACGCACCATCACCGCGAATACCGCCACCTTGCTCGCGGTGGCCAGGAAGGCCGCCACAGGCGCCGGAGCCCCTTCGTAGACGTCCGGGGTCCACAGGTGGAAGGGTACCAGCGACAGCTTGAACGCCAGGCCGATCAGCATCATGCCCAGGCCCAGTTGGGCCATCGGGCTAGGCAGGCCGGTCGCGGCCAGGGCCTGACCGATGCCGTTGAAGCTCAGGCTGCCGGCTTCGGCGTAGAGCAGGGCCATGCCGAACAGCAGGAACGCGGAACCGGCGGCCGACAGCACCATGTACTTGATGCCGGCTTCCAGCGAACGCTTGTTGAAGAAGGCATAAGCCACCAGGCCGTAGACCGGTACCGAGAGCAGCTCCAGACCGATGAACAAGCCGGCCAGGTGTTGCGCGCTGACCAGTACCAGGCCACCGGCGGCGGCCATCAGGATCAGCAGGTAGAGTTCTTCGCGGTTGCCCGGGTAACCGGTGCCGCCGTCGCCCAGGTAGGCGTGGGCGAGGGTGACGCAGGCCAGGGTGGCCACCAGGATCAGCGCCATGTACAGGCAGGCGAACTGGTCGATCTGCAGCAATGGAGTCACCGCCAGAGGGGTGACTTTCAGGGCTGGCAGGATCGACAGCAACGCCAGGTTCAGACCGGCGACCGACAGCAGGAAGGTTTGCGAATGGTTGCGACGCCAGGCGATAGCCAGCATCACCACAATGATGGTGAGGCTGGTGATCAACAGCGGCGCAAGCGCGATAAAGTGTTGAATCGTAAAGTCCATAGCGCTCTTACCGGGCCGAAGCGAGTTGAGTGAAGGCGGTACCGAGCCACTGCTGCACGCCACTCATCGTAGCGGCAGAGGTATCGAGGAACGGTTGCGGGTAGACGCCGATGTAAATCAGCAGTGCCGCCAGTCCAGTCACCATGATCAGTTCGCGAGCATCCATGCCGTGCAGTACTGCGTCCGATTTGGCCGGGCCGAAGTAGGCACGGTGAATCATGATCAACGAGTAGACCGAACCGAATACCAGGCCGGAAGTCGCGAGCACGGAAACCCATGGCGCGCTGGCGAAGGTACCGACCAGGATCAGGAATTCGCCGACGAAGTTACCGGTCGCCGGCAAGCCCAGGGAGGCCGCGGCGAAGAACAGGCTGATGGCCGGCAGGTAGGCGATCTTCGACCACAGGCCGCCCATTTCACGCATGTCGCGGGTGTGGGTGCGTTCGTACAACTGGCCGCACAGGATAAAGAGTGCCGCCGCCGACAGACCGTGAGCCAGCATCTGGATCACCGCGCCCTGCAGGGCCAGCTGGCTGCCGGAGTAGATGCCGATCAGCACGAAGCCCATGTGCGAAACGCTGGAGAATGCCACCAGGCGCTTGATGTCGGTCTGGGCGAAGGCCAGGAAGGCACCGTAGAAGATCCCGATCAGACCCAGGGTCATGGCGATCGGCGCGAACTCGGCCGAGGCATTCGGGAACAGTGGCAGGGCGAAGCGCAGCAGGCCGTAGGCCGCGGTCTTCAGCAGGATCCCCGCCAGGTCCACGGAACCCGCGGTCGGTGCCTGGGCGTGAGCATCAGGCAGCCAGGAGTGGAACGGCACCACTGGCAGCTTCACCGCGAAGGCGATGAAGAAGCCGAGCATCAGCACGTACTCGGTGGTGGTCGACATCTTGGTCTTCAACAGGTCGGCGTAGTTGAAGGTAATCACGCCGGTGTCGTTGAAGTTGACCAGTACCAGACCGAGGATCGCCACCAGCATGATCAGGCCGGAAGCCTGAGTGAAGATGAAGAACTTGGTCGCGGCGTAGATCCGGGTTTTCTTGCCGTCCGAAGAACTGTGACCCCAGAGCGCGATGAGGAAGTACATCGGCACCAGCATCATTTCCCAGAAGAAGAAGAACATGAACAGGTCGAGGGCGAGGAACACGCCGACGACACCGCCCAGGATCCACATCAGGTTCAGGTGGAAGAAGCCCACGTGACGCTGGATCTCTTTCCAGGAGCAGAGCACCGACAGCACGCCCAGAAGGCCGGTCAGCAGGATCATCAACAGCGACAGGCCGTCGAGGGCCAGGTGCACGTTGATGCCGAAGCGCTCGATCCAGACGTGCTTGAACTCCAGGGTCCAGGTCGGATCGGCGCCAGGCGCCGGAGCGAGTGAATAGTCGCCGTGGGCCCACAGCCAGAGGCCGAGGGCGAGCAGCAGGGACATGGTGATCAGCGCAATCCAGCGGGGGAGGGTGGCGCCGAAGCGCTCACCCATCCAGCACAGCAGGCCGCCGATGAAGGGGATCAGGATTAGCCAAGGCAGAATCATGACGGGCTCAATTCCTTTCGCAAGTTCGCAAGGTTCATATCAGACCGCTACCAGCACGACGGCGCCGATAACCAGCACGGCACCAGCAGCCATCGAGGCGGCGTACCAACGCAGTTGACCGGTTTCCGTACGGCTCAGGGAGTTGTGGCCCCCTTTGGCCAGGCGCGGGATCAGACCGATGGTCTGGTCGAGCGGGTCTTTGCGCAGTACATGGCTGATCGCCAGATATGGCTTGACGAACAGTTTGTCGTAGATCCAGTCGAAGCCCCAGGCAGCGAACCACCAGGCCGAGAGGATGCGGCCGATGCCGCTGTTGGCGATGGCGGTAACGAAGCGACGCTTGCCGAGGAACAGCAGCGCGGCCAGCAGGATACCGGCGATGGCGATGGCGCCAGACGCGAGTTCCAGGCTGTGCTTGGCTTCGCCGCCGGCATGGCCGACGCTGAGTGGCAACACACCGTGCAGCGGTGGAGTGATCATCGCGCCGACGGCGGTCGACAGAACGATCAGCACCGACAGCGGCAGCCAGTGGCTGATGCCGTGGCCGGCGTGGGCTTCGGTCTTGGCTTCACCGTGGAAGGTGATGAAGATCAGGCGGAAGGTGTACAGCGAGGTCATGAAGGCCCCCACCAGACCGGCATACAGCAGGCCGTGGTTACCGCTGGCGAAGGCTTCCCAGAGGATCTCGTCCTTGGAGTAGAAACCGGCGGTGACCAGTGGCAGGGCCGCCAGGGCCGCGCCGCCGACGATGAAGCTGGCGTAGGCCAACGGCAGTTTCTTCCACAGGCCGCCCATCTTGAAGATGTTCTGCTCGTGGTGGCAGGCAACGATCACCGCACCGGAGGCAAGGAACAGCAGGGCCTTGAAGAAGGCGTGGGTCATCAGGTGGAAGATTGCGCCGTCCCAGGCGCCAACGCCCAGGGCCAGGAACATGTAGCCGATCTGGCTCATGGTCGAGTAGGCGAGGATCCGCTTGATGTCGGTCTGTACCAGCGCGGCGAAACCGGCCAGGACCAGGGTCACGCCACCGACGACGCCCACCAGGTGCAGGATGTCCGGCGCCAGGGCGAACAGACCGTGGGTACGGGCGATCAGGTAGACACCGGCGGTCACCATGGTTGCGGCGTGGATCAGTGCCGAAACCGGGGTAGGACCGGCCATCGCGTCCGCCAGCCAGGTCTGCAGCGGCAGCTGGGCGGATTTACCGACCGCGCCACCCAGCAGCATCAGGGTCGCCAGGACGATCCAGAAGTCGCCGGCCTGGAACTTCGCAGGCGCCGCGACCAGCAGTTGCTGGATGTTCAGGGTGCCCAGCTGCTGGAACAGGATGAACAGGCCGATGGCCATGAACACGTCGCCGATGCGGGTGACGATGAAGGCCTTGAGTGCCGCGTTACCGTTATTGCGGTTGCTGTAGTAGAAACCGATCAGCAGGTACGAACACAGGCCCACGCCTTCCCAGCCGAAGTACAGGAACAACAGGTCATCGCCGAGCACCAGGAACAGCATGCTGGCGATGAACAGGTTGGTGTAGGCGAAGAAGCGCGAGTAACCGTCTTCACCGCGCATGTACCAGGACGCGAACAGGTGGATCAGGAAACCCACGCCCACCACCACGCCGAGCATGGTCACGGACAGGCCGTCCAGATACAGGGCGAAGGTCGGCTTGAAGTCGCCAACGGTCATCCACTGCCACAGCACCTGGGTGTAGTGGCCACCTTCCGGCGGGGCGACGTTGAATTGCCAGATCACATAAGCCGCGACAATCGCCGACAGGCCAACGGAACCGACACCGATCAGGGCGGAAAGGTTTTCCGAGAGGCGTCCACGGGAGAACGCCAGCAGCAGGAAACCGATCAGGGGGAACAGGAAAGTCAGATAGAGAAGGTTCATCCGCGCATCTCGCTGGCAGCGTCGATATCGAGAGTGTGGAAGCGGCGATACAGCTGCAACAGGATCGCCAGGCCGATACTGGCCTCGGCGGCTGCCAGGCTGATCACCAGGATGAACATGACCTGTCCATCCGGCTGCGCCCAGCGGCTACCGGCGACGATGAAGGCCAAGGCGGAGGCATTCATCATCACCTCCAGGCTCATCAGCACGAAGAGAATGTTGCGGCGCACCATCAGGCCGACCAGGCCGAGGCAGAACAGGATGCCGGCGACGGCCATGCCATGCTCCAGAGGGATAGTTCCGATAGTAGGCATGGTCTTACTCCTTCGCCTCGTTGCGGCCCAGGTGGAACGCCGTGACGGCTGCGGCGAGCAGCAGCATCGAGGCGAGTTCGACCACCAGCAGGTAAGGACCGAACAGGCTGATGCCCACGGCCTTGGCGTCCACGGTGGTGTGGCCGATACCGTTACCGCTCTGGTGGCTGAACAGCACGTACAGCAGTTCCACCAGCAGCAGGGCGGCGAGCACCACCGGCCCGAGCCAGATCCCCGGCTTGAGCCAGATGCGTTCCTGCTGAACCGAGGCAGGCCCCAGGTTCAGCATCATCACCACGAACACGAACAGCACCATGATGGCGCCGGCATAGGCGATCACTTCCAGCACGCCGGCGAACGGCGCGCCGAGGCTGAAGAACGTCATCGCCACGGCGATCAGCGAAATGATCAGGTAGAGCAGGGCGTGCACAGGGTTGGTGTTGGTCACCACGCGTAGCGTGGAGACAACGGCGACACCTGACGCGAAATAGAAAGCGAATTCCATCTTTCTTCCTTAAGGCAGCAAGCTCTTCACGTTGATCGGCTCGGCTTCGTTTTGCGCGGAGCCTTTTGGCTTACCGGCAATGGCCATACCTGCAACACGATAGAAGTTGTAATCAGGGTTCTTTCCGGGACCGGAGATCAGCAGATCTTCTTTCTCGTAAACCAGGTCCTGACGTTTGAACTCGGCCATCTCGAAATCCGGGGTCAGCTGGATTGCGGTGGTCGGGCAGGCTTCCTCGCAGAGGCCGCAGAAGATGCAACGCGAGAAGTTGATGCGGAAGAAGTCCGGGTACCAGCGACCGTCTTCGGTTTCAGCTTTCTGCAGCGAGATGCAACCCACCGGGCACGCCACGGCGCACAGGTTGCAGGCTACGCAACGCTCTTCGCCATCGGGGTCGCGGGTCAGCACGATGCGGCCACGGTAGCGGGGCGGCAGGTAGACCGGCTCTTCCGGGTATTGCAGGGTGTCGCGCTTGCGAAAGCCATGGCCGAAGACCATCACCAGGCTGCGCAGTTGGGTACCAGTACCCTTAACGATGTCGCCAATATATTTGAACATGGGTCAAATCCTCACTGAACCGCGCCCGCTGGCGTGTTCAACAACACAAGCGCAGCAGTCACCAGCAAATTGATCAGGGTCAGCGGCAGGCAGAATTTCCAGCTGAAGTCCATCACCTGGTCATAACGCGGACGCGGGATGGAAGCGCGCAGCAGGATGAACAGCATGATGAAGAACGCGGTCTTCAGGGCGAACCAGACGAAGGACAGTTGCGGCAGGATGCCGAACGGACCGTGCCAGCCACCGAAGAACAGGGTGACCAGCAGTGCCGAGATCAGGATGATGCCGATGTACTCGCCAACGAAGAACATGCCCCATTTCATGCCGGCGTATTCAATGTGGTAACCGTCGGCCAGTTCCTGTTCCGCTTCCGGCTGGTCGAACGGGTGACGGTGAGTCACGGCCACGCCAGCGATGAAGAAGGTACAGAAGCCGAAGAACTGCGGAATGATGAACCACAGGTTCTGCGCCTGGTAGTCGACGATGTCGCGCATGTTGAACGAGCCGACCTGGGCCACGATGCCCATCAGCGCCAGGCCCATGAACACTTCATAGGACACGGTCTGGGCCGAGGCCCGCAGGCTGCCGAGCAGGGCGAACTTGTTGTTGCTCGACCAGCCGGCGAACAGCACCGCGTAGACCGACAGGCCAGCCATGGCGAAGAAGAACAGCAGGCCGATGTTCAGGTCCGCCACGCCCCAGGTCGGGGTGATCGGGATGATCGCGAAAGCGATCAGCAAGGCACTCATGGCCACGACCGGCGCCAGGGTGAAGATCACCTTGTCGGCAAACGGCGGGGTCCAGTCTTCCTTGAAGAACATCTTCAGCATGTCGGCGGCGATCTGGAACATACCGAACGGGCCAACGCGGTTCGGACCGTAACGGTCCTGCCACCAGCCCAGCAGGCGACGCTCGACAAAGCTGAGCAAGGCACCGGCGACCACCACGGCCAGCATGATGACCAGGGCTTTGACGACCGCCAGGATCACGTCGATCACTTCAGGGGTGAACCAGGTCATTGCGCTGCCTCCTGCAGACCGTCAACGGATTTGCCAAAGATCGCCGGAGGAATGCCCGCCAGGCCGGCCGGCAGGGCCACCAGGCCAGCGCCCAGTTCTTCGTTGATGCGCAGCGGCAGACGCAGGGTCTGGCCCGCCACGTTCACGGCAAGCAGCGCGCCATCGTTGACACCCAGGCGATCGGCTTCGGACTTGGCCAGGGAAACGTAGGCGGCCGGGATGCGTTCCTGGACCGGAGCGGCTTTCGAAGAGTTCTCTTCGCTGCCGAACAGGTGGTAGAACGGCACCGCCTGCCAGGTGCCCTGGGCAGGGGAGAAGGCGCGCGGCACGCTGGCGAACCAGCCGAGGCTGTCGCCCTGGCTTTCGATCAGGCGGGTGCCCGGATCACCGGCACGCAGGTGACCACCGACTTCGTCCTGGAACTTGTTCCAGGCTTGCGGCGAGTTCCAGCCCGGCGACCAGGCGAACGGCACCTGGGAGCGCGGTTCCACGGAGCCCGAGTAACCTTCCATGGAGAAGGAGAACGCAGTGTCCTGGTCCTGCGGGGTACGTGGCTCGTGCACGTTGATGTCGGCGCGCATGGCGGTACGGCCGCTGTAACGCAGCGGTTCGCGGGCCAGCTTCAGGCCCTTGATGCGGAACGACGCCGATGGCGCGGCATCGACGATGCGCGCCAGTTGCGAGTTGCTCTGGGCGCAGGCGGCGGTCACGTGGTCCAGTTGGGTCCAGTCCACCGGCTTGTTCAGCAGGGTAGAGCGCAGGGCATGCAGCCAGCGCCAGCCTTCGTGAACCAGGATGCTGGCATCCATATAGGTTGGATCGAACACCTGGAAGAAGCGCTGGGCACGGCCTTCCTGGCTGACCAGGGTGCCGTCGCCCTCGGCGAAGCTGGCCGCTGGCAGAACCAGGTGCGCGCGATCGCTGGTGGCAGTCTTCTGGTGGTCGGCGACGATCACCACTTTCGCGGCGTTCAGCGCGGCATCGACCTTGGCAGCGTCGGTGCGGGTGTACAGATCGTTTTCCAGCACGACCAGGGCGTCGGCCTTGCCGTCGATCACCGCTTGCAGCGCGGCGTCCACCGATTCGCCACCGAGCATGGCCAGGCCGAGGCTGTTGGCCTCAGGCACGATCAGGCTGATGGAACCGTTCTTCTCGCGCAGCTTCAGGGCCTTGGCGATGTTCGCCGCGGCTTCGATCAGCGCCTTGGAACCCAGGGAGGTGCCGGCGATGATCAGTGGGCGCTTGGCGGCGAGGAGGGCGTCGGCGATGCGCTTGGCCAGTTCCTGGGCTTGCGCGTCCAGACCTTCTACGGCCGGGGCGCTGGCGTCCAGGGCGTGGGCCACGGCGAAACCGATGCGCGCCAGGTCGTCGGGAGCGGCGTGTACACACTCCTCGGCAACGTCGTCGAGCTTGGTTTCAGCCAGGCTGGCGATGAACAGCGGGTTCAGCGCGTGCTGGCCGATGTTTTTCACCGCGGCGTCGAGCCATGGCTGGACGCGCATGGCGTCGGCCATTTCTTCGGCCTTGCCCCTGACCGACTGGCGCAGGGCCAGGGCCATGCGGGCGGCGGTCTGGGTCAGGTCTTCGCCGAGGACGAACACCGCATCGTGGTCTTCGATGTCGCGCATGGTCGGCACGGGCAGCGGGCTGTTTTTCAGCACTTGCAGGACCAGGCGGATACGCTCCAGTTCGGCGGCTTCGATACCGCTGTAGAAGTGCTCGGCGCCTACCAGTTCACGCAGGGCGTAGTTGCTTTCCAGGCTGGCGCGAGGCGAGCCGATACCGACGATATTGCGGCCGCGCAGCAGGTCGGCGGCCTTGTCCAGCGCCTGGTCCAGGTTCAGCTTGGTGCCGTCGTTCAGCAGCGGCTGGCGTGGACGGTCTGTGCGGTTGACGTAGCCATAACCGAAACGGCCGCGGTCGCACAGGAAGTACTGGTTCACCGAACCGTTGTAGCGGTTCTCGATACGGCGCAGTTCGCCGTAGCGCTCGCCCGGGGAGATGTTGCAACCGCTGGAGCAGCCATGGCAGATGCTCGGCGAGAACTGCATGTCCCATTTGCGGTTGTAGCGTTCGGAGTGAGTCTTGTCGGTGAACACGCCGGTCGGGCAGACCTCGGTGAGGTTGCCGGAGAACTCGCTTTCCAGGGTGCCGTCTTCAACGCGACCGAAGTACACGTTGTCGTGGGCGCCGAACACGCCGAGGTCGGTACCGCCGGCATAGTCCTTGTAGAAACGCACGCAACGGTAGCAGGCGATGCAGCGGTTCATCTCGTGAGCGATGAACGGGCCGAGCTCCTGGTTCTGGTGGGTGCGCTTGGTGAAGCGATAACGGCGCTCGTTGTGGCCGGTCATCACGGTCATGTCTTGCAGGTGGCAGTGACCGCCTTCCTCGCAGACCGGGCAGTCGTGCGGGTGGTTGGTCATCAGCCATTCGACGACACTGGCGCGGAAGGCCTTGGATTCTTCATCGTCGATGGAGATCCAGGTGTTGTCGGTGGCGGGCGTCATGCAGGACATGACGATGCGACCACGGGTGTCGTTTTCGTCGGTGTACTGCTTGACCGCGCACTGGCGACAGGCACCGACGCTACCGAGAGCGGGGTGCCAGCAGAAATAAGGGATGTCGAGGCCTAGTGACAGACATGCCTGTAACAGGTTGTCCGCCCCATCGACTTCGAGCGCTTTGCCGTCTACGTGGATAGTGGCCATGGTTCAAAGTTCTTCGTTGGCCCGGTGTCAGCGGGCGTGGCTAATGGAATCTTGGTGCTCGCCTGGCGCGTCGCGGCGTCTTCAGGCGATACGAGGGCGGCACGGACCACCCTCGTTCGATACGTTTACGCGCCGACTACGATCGGCCGGGCCAGGGGCGGGACGGCGGCAGCACTGGTGGCTGCGATGCCGGCCTCGAACTCTGGACGGAAATACTTGATGGCACTGCCCAACGGCTCCACGGCGCCCGGTGCGTGAGCACAGAAGGTCTTGCCCGGGCCGAGGAAGCCGACCAGACCCAGCAGGGTCTCGATATCGCCGGCTTGCCCTTCGCCTTTCTCGAGGGCGCGCAGCAGCTTGACGCTCCATGGCAGGCCATCGCGGCAAGGGGTGCAGAAGCCACAGGATTCGCGGGCGAAGAACTCTTCCATGTTGCGCAGCAGCGACACCATGTTGATGCTGTCGTCGACCGCCATGGCCAGGCCGGTACCCATGCGGGTGCCTACCTTGGCGATGCCGCCGGCGTACATCTGCGCGTCCAGGTGTTCAGGCAACAGGAAACCGGTACCGGCGCCGCCTGGCTGCCAGCACTTGAGCTTGAAGCCGTCGCGCATGCCGCCGGCGTAGTCTTCGAACAGCTCGCGCGCGGTCACGCCGAACGGCAGTTCCCACAGGCCAGGGTTCTTCACTTTGCCGGAGAAGCCCATCAGCTTGGTGCCGTGGTCTTCACTGCCTTCGCGAGCGAGGGATTTGTACCATTCCACGCCGTCGCCGATGATCGCTGGCACGTTGCACAGGGTCTCGACGTTGTTCACGCAGGTCGGCTTGCCCCACACGCCGACGGCGGCAGGGAAGGGCGGCTTGGAGCGCGGGTTGGCGCGGCGGCCTTCGAGGGAGTTGATCAGTGCGGTTTCTTCACCGCAGATGTAACGCCCGGCGCCGGTGTGGACGAACAGCTCGAAGTCGAAGCCGCTGCCCAGGATGTTCTTGCCCAGCAGGCCCGCGGCCTTGGCTTCTTCCACGGCACGGTTGAGGTGCTTGGCGGCGGTGGTGTACTCGCCCCGCAGGAAGATATAGCCGCGGTAGGTTTTCAGCGCGCGGGCGCTGATCAGCATGCCTTCGATCAGCAGATGGGGCAGTTGCTCCATCAGCATGCGGTCTTTCCAGGTGTTGGGTTCCATTTCGTCCGCGTTGCACAGCAGGTAGCGGATGTTCATGGATTCGTCTTTGGGCATCAGGCCCCACTTCACGCCAGTGGGGAAGCCCGCGCCGCCGCGGCCCTTGAGGCCCGAGTCCTTGACGGTCTGGACGATGTCGTCCTGGGACAGGTCGGCGAAGGCCTTGCGCGCCGCGGCGTAGCCGTTCTTGGCCTGGTACTCGTCGAGCCATACCGGCTCGCCGTCGTCGCGCAGGCGCCAGGTCAGCGGATGGGTTTGCGGGCTGCGCTGGATGCGGTTGGCGGGGCCGAAGGATGTCAGGGTCATACGTAGCCCTCCAACAGTTTGGCCACGCCAGCAGGCTGCACGTCGCCGAAAGTGTCGTCGTCGATCATCAGTGCCGGGGCCTTGTCGCAGTTGCCCAGGCAGCACACCGGCAGCAGGGTGAAGCGGCCGTCCGCGGTGGTCTGGCCGAGGCCGATGCCCAGCTCGCTCTGGATCTGGCTGACCACGGACTCGTGGCCGCCGATGTAGCAGACCATGCTGTCGCAGACACGGATGATGTGGCGGCCGACCGGCTGGCGGAAGATCTGGCTGTAGAACGTCGCCACGCCTTCTACGTCGCTGGCCGGGATTCCGAGGATCTCGCCGATGGCGTAGAGCGCGCCATCAGGCACCCAGCCACGTTCCTTCTGGACGATCTTCAGGGCTTCGATAGACGCCGCGCGCGGGTCTTCGTAGTGATGCAGCTCGTGCTCGATGGCCGAGCGCTCGGTTTCGCTCAGGGCGAAACGGTCTGTCTGGATAAGCGGGCTGTTCATGCTTAGCGGTCCACGTCGGCCATAACGAAGTCGATACTACCCAGGTACGCGATCAAGTCCGCGACCATGCTGCCGCGGATCACCGAAGGGATCTGCTGCAGGTGGGCGAAGCTCGGGGTACGGATCCGGGTGCGGTAGCTCATGGTGCCGCCATCGCTCGTCAGGTAATAACTGTTGATGCCCTTGGTCGCTTCGATCATCTGGAAGGACTCGTTGGCCGGCATGACCGGGCCCCACGAAACCTGCAGGAAGTGCGTGATCAGGGTCTCGATGTGCTGCAGCGTGCGCTCTTTCGGCGGCGGCGTGGTCAGCGGGTGGTCCGCCTTGTACGGGCCTTCCGGCATGTTGCGCAGGCACTGGTCGATGATCTTGATGCTCTGGCGCATCTCTTCGACGCGGACCATGCAGCGGTCGTAGGCATCGCCGTTGGCCGCCAGAGGGACTTCGAACTCGAAGTTCTCGTAGCCGGAGTAGGGGCGCGCTTTACGCAGGTCGAAATCGCAACCGGTGGAACGCAGGCCGGCACCGGTGACGCCCCATTCCAGGGCTTCCTTGGTGTTGTAGGCGGCGACGCCGATGGTACGACCCTTGAGGATGCTGTTCTGCAGGGCGGCCTTGGTGTATTCGTCGAGGCGCTTGGGCAACCAGTCGACGAAGTCCTTCACCAGTTTTTCCCAGCCGCGCGGCAGGTCGTGGGCGACGCCGCCGATGCGGTACCAGGCCGGGTGCAGACGGAAACCGGTGATGGCCTCGATCACGGTGTAGGCGCGCTGACGGTCGGTGAAAGTGAAGAACACCGGGGTCATGGCGCCGACGTCCTGGATGTAGGTACCCAGGAACAGCAGGTGGCTGGTGATCCGGAAGAACTCGGCCAGCATGATGCGGATGACGTCGACCTTCTCCGGCACCTTGATCCCGGCCAGCTTCTCGACCGAGAGCACGTACGGCAGGTTGTTCATCACGCCGCCGAGGTAGTCGATACGGTCGGTGTACGGAATGAAGCTGTGCCAGGACTGACGCTCGGCCATCTTCTCGGCGCCACGGTGGTGGTAGCCGATGTCCGGTACGCAGTCGACGATCTCTTCGCCGTCCAGCTGCAGGATGATGCGGAAGGCACCGTGGGCCGAAGGGTGGTTCGGGCCCAGGTTGAGGAACATGTAGTCCTCGTTGGCGCCGGAACGCTTCATGCCCCAGTCTTCCGGCTTGAAGCGCGCGGCTTCTTCTTCCAGTTGTTGCTTGGCCAGGGTCAGGCTGAACGGATCGAATTCGGTGGCGCGCGCCGGGAAGTCCTTGCGCAGCGGGTGACCTTCCCAGGTCGGCGGCATCATGATGCGCGACAGGTGAGGGTGGCCGGCGAAGTCGATGCCGAACATGTCCCAGACTTCACGCTCGTACCAGTTGGCGTTCGGCCAGATACCGGTCACGGTCGGCAAGCTGAGGTCGCTCTCGGACAAGGCGACCTTGATCATCACGTCACTATTACGTTCGATCGACAGCAGGTGGTAGAACACGCTGAAGTCGGCGCCTGGCAGCCCTTGACGCTTGGTGCGCAGACGCTCGTCCACGCCATGCAGGTCATAGAGCATGACGTACGGCTTGGGCAGGTTGCGCAGGAAGGTCAGGACTTCGACGAGTTTGGCACGGGTAACCCACAGCACCGGCATGCCGGTGCGGGTGGCCTGGGCGGTGAACGCCTCAGGGCCAAAACGGTTATTGAGTTCGACGACCACATCCTGGTCGTCTGCCTTATAAGGCGGGATGTACAGAGCACTGCCTGTAGTCATGGTTTTTTATCGCTTTCGGTCAACGTAAAGAATGAAGCCAGTTTTTCGTTCTTTGTAAGAAGCGCTCTGGAATCAGACTTCGTCGGGGCTGCGCAGGTTGGTTACCTGAATACGCTGTTCGCGGCGCTGTTCCTTTTGCGACGGCATTTCGGCGCGATACACGCCTTGGTCACCGACGACCCAGGAAAGTGGGCGACGCTCCTGGCCAATCGACTCCTGCAAGAGCATCAGGCCTTGCAGAAAAGCTTCAGGGCGGGGCGGGCAGCCAGGCACGTAGACGTCCACGGGCAGGAACTTGTCCACCCCTTGAACGACGGAATAGATGTCGTACATGCCACCGGAGTTGGCGCACGAACCCATGGAGATAACCCACTTCGGTTCGAGCATTTGCTCGTAGAGACGCTGAATGATCGGCGCCATCTTGATGAAGCAGGTTCCGGCAATAACCATGAAATCCGCCTGGCGCGGTGATGCCCGGATAACTTCGGCGCCGAAGCGCGCGATGTCGTGGGGCGCCGTGAAGGCGGTGGTCATTTCCACGTAGCAGCAGGACAGGCCGAAGTTGTACGGCCACAGGGAATTCTTACGCCCCCAGTTGACCGCGCCGCTCAGCACGTCTTCCAGCTTGCCCATGAAGATGTTTTTGTGGACTTGATCTTCTAACGGATCGGAAACGGTTTCCCGTTCGCCGATCGGATACTGCTCGTTAGGAGCATCGGGGTCGATCCTGGTGAGATTGTATTGCATCGCCAAAGCCTCATTGTTTTAGCTTCGCCTGCCGCTTACGGCGACCTTCCGGAGCCCAATCAAGAGCCCCCACCCGCCAAAGGTAGACAAGACCTGCCAACAGAATTGCTATGAAAACGAGAGCTTCGACGAATCCGGTCCAGCCGCTTTCGCGGACGGACACAGACCAGGCAAAGAGAAATAGGGCTTCGATATCGAAGATCACGAAGAGCATCGCGACCAGATAGAATTTGGCTGAGAGCCGCAAGCGGGCGCCACCGGTAGGTAGCATGCCGGACTCGAACGGTTCGTTTTTGCTGCGGCCCCAGGCTTTTGACCCGAGGAGGCTGGAGACGCCGAGCATGAAGGCGCAGAGGCCGCCTACACCCAGAAGGAAAATGGCAAAGCCCCAGTTGTGGGCCATGAGTCCTGTCGCTTCGGGCATGCTGGTAATCCTTAACAGAGAGCAAAGGTCTCTGAGCTTGATAAAGAAATAAAGCAGTGACGATATGTCGCAGTGCAGTCAATCGGCGTGATTTTATGGCTAAACACCGGGCAAGTAAATTTTCTATGGCGAAATTATTTAGTGAAATAAGGACATAGCCCCCTTGCAAGCCCCGTAAGCCACGGCCTGTGGGCATTAGCGGGTGTTTTGTTAATTATCTTTTGTCCTTGCTGTAACGAATATCGTCATCATCTAAATGATAATCAATATTATTTGGTGCTACTTTTAAACAATGGTTCCCATGAAGAGCCGCTAAGTTGTCTTTTATATGCTCGTTACTGCAAGTTGCGAGCGAGCCCCTTTTACCCGCTTTTTCCTCCATGCATACCGCTCTGGATCAATGTTTTGCCTGATTGGCAGGTGTCCGGGCCGACGTCGTCGCCAGCAGGCTCGTTCCTGTCGGAGCTTGGGGTTTGGGTGATGCTGGCAAAAGCCGCAGGCAAAAAAAACGCCCCGAACCAGTCGGGGCGTCAGATGTGTGGCACTGCAGTTAGCTTTTACCGGGTCTGCAATGGCCGTTTTTCAGCGCGAAGTCGAATCAGTGGAACTGTTCTTCTTCGGTGGAGCCGGTCAGCGCGGTAACCGAGGACGAGCCGCCCTGGATCACGGTGGTCATGTCGTCGAAGTAGCCGGTGCCCACTTCCTGCTGGTGAGCCACGAAGGTGTAGCCCTTGGCGGCGTCAGCGAATTCCTGCTCTTGCAGCTTCACGTAGGCGGTCATGTCGTTGCGGGCGTAGTCGTGCGCCAGGTTGAACATGCTGTGCCACATGTTGTGAATGCCGGCCAGGGTGATGAACTGGTGCTTGTAGCCCATGGCGGACAGTTCGCGCTGGAACTTGGCGATGGTCGCGTCGTCCAGGTTCTTCTTCCAGTTGAAGGAAGGCGAGCAGTTGTACGACAGGATCTGGTCCGGGTATTCCTTCTTGATCGCTTCGGCGAAGCGACGAGCTTCGTCCAGGTCCGGCTTGGCGGTTTCGCACCAGATCAGGTCGGCGTACGGCGCGTAGGCCAGGCCACGAGCGATGGCCTGGTCGAGGCCGGCGCGCACTTTATAGAAACCTTCCTGGGTACGGGTGCCAGTCACGAACGGCTGGTCGTACGGGTCGCAGTCGGAAGTCAGCAGGTCGGCGGCGTTGGCGTCGGTACGGGCCAGGATGATGGTCGGTACGCCGGCAACGTCGGCCGCCAGACGGGCAGCGGTCAGCTTCTGTACGGCTTCCTGGGTTGGAACCAGTACTTTGCCGCCCATGTGGCCGCATTTCTTCACGGAAGCCAGCTGGTCTTCGAAGTGAACGCCGGCGGCGCCTGCTTCGATCATGCTCTTCATCAGCTCGTAGGCGTTCAGCACGCCGCCGAAACCGGCTTCGGCGTCAGCCACGATCGGCGCGAAGTAGTCGATGTAGCCTTCGTCGCCCGGGTTCTTGCCGGCTTTCCACTGGATCTGGTCGGCACGACGGAACGAGTTGTTGATGCGCTTGACCACGGTTGGAACGGAGTCCACCGGGTACAGCGACTGGTCCGGGTACATCGATTCGGCGGAGTTGTTGTCCGCAGCAACCTGCCAGCCCGACAGGTAGATCGCCTGGATGCCGGCTTTGACTTGCTGTACCGCCTGGCCGCCGGTCAGGGCGCCCATGCAGTTGACGAAATCTTTCTCAGGACGGAAGGACGGTTTGGCACCCTGGGTCACCAGGTTCCAGAGCTTCTCGGCGCCCATGCGTGCCAGGGTGTGCTCAGGTTGAACCGAGCCACGCAGACGGACAACGTCGGCAGCGGAATAAGTGCGAGTCACGCCTTTCCAGCGCGGGTTTTCAGCCCAGTCTTTTTCAAGGGCTGCAATTTGCTGTTCGCGTGTCAGTGCCATGGAGATAAACCTCGTCGCGTCTTGTGTGAAAAGTCGTTCTTGGGCGGAAAATTCCGACTCGCCAGATACGCAGGGTCAAAGGGTGCGTAGTTGGCTGCTCGCTGACCAGAAGCTTAGGCGGTCAAGTCGGGTATGACGCGATGGCGACGGTTGAACGATGGGCTCAAGGGGAAAGTGAGCAGGTGAGGGCCAGCTGTCGGGCGCATTCGGGCGTCGTGGGCCTTCATACGAACCATCAGTGTGTTGCCGATCTACCTAATTAGCTTCCGTCCCTCGGGACAACCTCGTTCCAGTCGCAATCTCGTCAAACACACCTTGTGGGCGGTACAGACACGAATCGGCTCAGGTGGGTAGGTTAGAGCGGCGATCCGAAGGCCCTTGCCAGGGCCCCTGATTAGCGGGAGCGAGGCCATCATGCCTTCGGTTTTTTGCCTCGTCAAACGTTTTGTAGTGCTTTTTTTCTAACACTACATCTTTGGTCTAATACGACTAATCAGTCAGTTTTCGGTGCTTTAGTCCAAGGCGTCGACTTTCACTCGCAAGGTCATGTCATCCCGGCCCTGAGTCGAGTAGCTGCGGGTTTCAGCCTGTTTGTCGGCCTGGTTCTGGCGATTGACGCCGGCCAGGGTGATCCACTCGCCAAGGCGGCCGCTGACAGTTGTGTCGGTACTTTGCACATTCACTACATCGGGACGTTCCTGGCTCATGCGGTCACGGTTGGTACTGATGCTCAGGTGAACGGTTTCGCCGGTGACGCTGGCTGTGACGTAGAAGCCCTGGGTGACATTGCGATACTGGGTCTGGTTCTGCAGGCGACCGTAAGGATCGGTCTGGGTGGTGGTCAGCGGCACGCTCTGGCCAACCTGGATCAGCGCCGGTATGCCTTCGCTGGCCTGGATCTGCTGTATGCCGCCATCGCGGCTGGCGGTGCTGCGGGTGATGATGCGAGTTTGTGGCGCGCCGTTGACCGAATAACCCTGATTGTTCTGGCTGTTGTTTTCGTTGGTGTCGACCGTGATCAGCAGGCGTTTGGCGGCGGTATCCAATTGCGCGATGAAGGCGCGCAGTTCCTCGATCTTCTCCGGTTCAGCATTGACGATCAGCTGGTTGCCGTAGGCGCTGACCCGGCCTTCCTTGCCGAGGAAGTTCTGCGCGACGGGCAGCAGGTCGGCGCTGGTGCGGTTGTTCAGGGGCACGATCTCGGTCGCAGCCGTGACTGAAAAGCTTGCAGTCAGCAGCAGCGTCGTGAGCAGGGTGCGTAGGGACATGTCCGTTATCTCCGCTATGGGGTGGAAGCCTTGAGTTTGACAGTTTGTCGGCTCGCGGTGGGGCAAGTTGAATCGCCGATAGCAAAACGCCCCAGCCTCCAAGGAGCCAGCTTAGCTTGCTGGATCCGGGGAGGGCGGGGCGTTTTGTGACGTCTGGCAGGATTATCGCTGGCAGGTTCACTGCTGCGCAGGGCTTGCTCAGGCGTTGCCGCGGACCATGTCGACGTGAGGGATGCCTGCTTCCAGGAATTCCGCGCTGACGATGCTGAAGCCCAGGCGCTCATAGAAGGCGGTAGCCTGAACCTGGGCGCTGAGCATCAGCTGCTTGAGGCCACGTTTCTCGGCTTCGCCGATCACTGCCTGCATCAGTGCGTCGCCGACCTTCAGGCCGCGCCAGTCCTTGAGGACCGATACCCGGCCGACCTGCCCGTCGGGCAGCAGGCGGGCGGTACCGATCGGAAAGTCGCCTTCGAGCGCGAGGAAATGCACCGCGCTGTCGTCGTCGGCGTCCCACTCCAGTTCGGGCGGGACGGATTGCTCGACGATGAACACTGCTTCACGAATGCGCCGGATCTCGGCGTTATCCTTTTGCCAGTCTGCGACACGTACGCGAATCTTATTCATCGGCAAATCCCAGGCTTCCTTGCTTGACCAGTTCGCACAGCAGGCTGCGTCCATCCTCGTCCGCCAGCCATGGGCCGAGGTTGTCGAGGTGCAGCGCGTCGGCGGCGCAAATCATCTTCAGCAGTTCACGCAGCTTGCCCGGCAGGTAACGGCTCTGGCCGCTGGCGAACAGCAGCAGGTCGTCGTCGACTTCGGACCAGGCCAGGCGCGCGCTCGGGTTGCGGATCAGGATGGCGCCCTGTTCGAGACTGCCGAGCAGGTCTTCTTCTTCCAGCTCGGGGCCGACCACCAGTTCCGGGTAGCGCGGCTCGGTCATGAACTGGCCGAACCAGGTCAGCAGCATGCGCTCGTCGCTCATGTGCTCGGCCAGCAGGCCCTTGAGGCGATCGAGGGCGTCGTGCTGGATCTGGTGCGGATCGCTGACAGGTTGCACGTCGGCGTCGGTATAGCGGTCTTCGTCCGGCAGGTACTGGCTGAGGAAGTCGGTGAAGTGGGTCAGCACTTCGGCGGCGCTCGGAGCGCGGAAGCCCACCGAGTAGGTCATGCAGTCATTCACTGCAACGCCGTAATGGGCCAGGCGCGGTGGCAGGTAGAGCATGTCGCCGGGTTCCAGGACCCAGCTTTCGGTTTCTTCGAATTCGGCGAGGATGCGCAGGTCCGCGTGCTGCAGCAGCGGGCTCTCGGCGTCGCACATCTGGCCGATCTTCCAGTTGCGCTTGCCGTGGCCTTGCAGCAGGAACACGTCGTAGTTATCGAAGTGCGGACCGACGTTACCGCCGGGAGCGGCGAAGCTGATCATCACGTCGTCAATGCGCCAGCTCGGCAGGAAGCGGAAATGCTCCAGCAGTTCGGCGACTTCCGGCACGAACTGGTCGACGGCCTGGACCAGCAGGGTCCAGTCACGCTCCGGCAGCTTGCTGAACTCGTCTTCGGCGAACGGGCCGCGGCGCAGTTCCCAGGGGCGTTCGCCGTGCTCGATGACCAGGCGCGACTCGACCTCTTCTTCCAGCGCCAGGCCGGCCAGTTCGTCGGCGTCGATCGGGCTTTCGAAGTCGGGCAGGGCCTGACGGATCAGCAGGGGCTTTTTCTGCCAGTAGTCACGCAGGAATTCCCGTGCGCTGATGCCGCCCAAAAGTTGAAGAGGAATGTCAGGATTCATGTGTAACCTATTGAAAAAATGCACTTTTCATACGGGAATAAAAACGCCCGGCGCTGCCGGGCGTCAAAGGTCTTGCCATCGATCAGATGCGTTTGGCTTGGGCCACGGCGTTGCCGATGTAGCTGGCCGGGGTGAGCTTCTTCAGCTCGGCCTTGGCGGCTTCAGGCATTTCCAGCGCGTCGATGAAGGTCTGCAGCGCTTCAGGGCTGATGCCCTTGCCGCGAGTCAGTTCCTTGAGTTTTTCGTACGGGTTTTCGATGTTGTAGCGACGCATCACGGTCTGGATCGGCTCGGCCAGGACTTCCCAGCAGGCGTCCAGGTCTTCGGCGATCTTCTGGGCGTTGAGCTCCAGCTTGCTGATGCCTTTGAGGCTGGCTTCGTAAGCGATCACGCTGTGGGCGAAACCGACGCCCAGGTTACGCAGGACGGTGGAGTCGGTCAGGTCGCGCTGCCAGCGGGAGATCGGCAGTTTGCTCGCCAGGTGCTGGAACAGCGCATTGGCGATGCCCAGGTTGCCTTCGGAGTTCTCGAAGTCGATCGGGTTGACCTTGTGCGGCATGGTCGAGGAACCGATTTCGCCGGCGATGGTGCGCTGCTTGAAGTAGCCCAGGGAGATGTAGCCCCAGATATCGCGATCGAAGTCGATCAGGATGGTGTTGAAGCGCGCGATGGCGTCGAACAGCTCGGCGATGTAGTCGTGCGGCTCGATCTGCGTGGTGTACGGGTTGAAGCTCAGGCCCAGCTCGTCTTCGATGAAGGCACGGGCGTTGGCTTCCCAGTCGATTTCCGGGTAGGCCGACAGGTGGGCGTTGTAGTTGCCCACGGCGCCGTTGATCTTGCCCAGCAGCGGCACGGCGGCGACCTGAGCGATCTGGCGCTCCAGGCGGTACACCACGTTCGCCAGTTCCTTGCCCAGGGTGGTCGGCGAGGCCGGCTGACCGTGGGTGCGCGACAGCATTGGCACGTCGGCGAAGCGCAGAGCCAGTTCGCGGATAGCCCCGGCGGTCTGGCGCATCAGCGGCAGCATCACCTCGTCGCGGCCTTCGCGCAGCATCAGGGCGTGGGACAGGTTGTTGATGTCCTCGCTGGTGCAGGCGAAGTGGATGAATTCGCTGACGTTGGCCAGTTCAGGCAGCTTGGCGGCCTGTTCCTTGAGGAGGTACTCGATGGCCTTGACGTCGTGGTTGGTGGTGCGTTCGATCTCTTTGACACGCTCGGCGTGCTCCAGAGAGAAGTTTTCCGCCAGGGTGTTCAGCACAGCGTTGGCCTCAGCGGAAAACGCTGGCACTTCGCTGATGGCGGAATGGGCAGCCAGGCGCTGGAGCCAGCGCACTTCGACCAGGACGCGAGCACGGATCAGGCCGTATTCGCTGAAAATGGGGCGCAGGGCCTGGGTTTTGCCGGCGTAGCGGCCGTCAACAGGGGAAACCGCAGTGAGCGAAGAGAGCTGCATGGGGTGTTCTCGGACAGTCGGGCAACGAAATGGGGCGCGTATCATACATGAAAATATCCGCCGGTCCGTTGCCAACTGACCAGCGTCTTACGCGTTACTGACTACAAAAGGTCTTGCGGGCGCAGTTCAGCTGCTGCGCATCAGCGGATAAAGCTCTTTGAGCAATTTGCGGCGGCTGATCACCAGCTGCCAGCGATGGCCACCCAACTGGCGCCACAGGCGCGCCGAACGGATGCCGGCCAACAGCAGGGCGCGGATCTTCGAGGCGTTGCTCGGCTGCTGCAGGTTGCGCATGTCGCCATGCACCTGGATCCGCTGGCGCAGGGTGCTCAGGGTGTCCTGATACAGCGAGCCGCAGGCGGCAATCACGTTTTCGTGGGCCGGGCCGAAGTGTTCGACCTGGGACTGAATCTGCGGCAGGCGCTTGCCGATGATTTCCAGCAGGTCGTCGCGCTTGGCCAGCTGGCGCTCGAGCCCTAGCATCGACAGGGCGTAGCGCAGCGGCTCGCGCTGCAGGGTGCTGGGGTCGCGTTCCAGGGCGCCGATCAGGGCGCGATAACCCTCACGCAGGTTGATGTCGTCGCCACCGTAGACTTCCAGGGTGTCTTTCGGGTCGCGGATCAGCAGGCTGCCGAGCATGCAGCTCAAGGCCGCTTCGGTGACCTGGCCGGTCTTGGCGATCTTGTCCACCAGGACGGCGGCGAGAAACACGCCGCCCAATGCCGTCAGTTGTTCCTGGGTCGGGCTCATGCCTTGCTGCTCCAGGGCTCTGCGACTTCGATCACGCCACCGCCCAGGCAGATTTCGCCGTCATAGAAGACTACGGATTGGCCGGGGGTGACCGCGCGTTGCGGGTCGTCGAAGGTGGCGCGGTAGCCGTTGGCGGTCTTTTCCAGGGTGCAGGGCTGGTCGCTCTGGCGATAGCGCACTTTCGCGGTGAGGCGGCGCGGTTGGCTCAGGTCGATCGGGTTGACCCAATAGATGTCGGAGGCGAGCAGGGCGCGGGAGAACAGCCACGGGTGATCGTTGCCCTGGCCAACGATCAGCTCGTTGTGTTCCAGGTCCTTGATCAGGACGTACCACGGCTCTTCGCCGGCGTCCTTGAGGCCGCCGATGCCCAGGCCCTGGCGCTGGCCGATGGTGTGGTACATCAGGCCGTGGTGGCGGCCGATCACTTCACCTTCGGTGGTCTTGATCTCGCCGGGCTGGGCCGGCAGGTATTGCTTGAGGAAGTCGCTGAAGCGCCGCTCACCGATAAAGCAGATACCGGTGGAGTCCTTCTTCTTGGCGGTGGCCAGGTCGTGTTTCTCGGCGATGGCGCGGACTTCGGGCTTTTCCAGCTCGCCGACCGGGAACAGGGTCTTGGCGATCTGCTCGCCGCCGACGGCGTGCAGGAAGTAACTCTGGTCCTTGTTCGGATCCAGGCCCTTGAGCAGCTCGGTGCGCCCGTCGATGTCGCGGCGGCGCACATAGTGGCCGGTGGCGATCAGGTCGGCACCAAGCATCATGGCGTAGTCGAGGAACGCCTTGAACTTGATTTCACGGTTGCACAGGATGTCCGGGTTCGGCGTGCGGCCGGCCTTGTATTCGGCCAGGAAGTGCTCGAACACATTGTCCCAGTACTCGGCGGCGAAGTTGGCGGTGTGCAGCTTGATGCCGATCTTGTCGCACACGGCCTGGGCGTCCGCGAGGTCGTCCATGGCGGTGCAGTACTCGGTTCCGTCGTCTTCCTCCCAGTTCTTCATGAACAGGCCTTCCACCTGGTAACCCTGCTCCATCAGCAGGAGGGCGGAAACGGAAGAGTCCACGCCGCCGGACATGCCGACGATGACGCGCTTCTTTTGGGTGTCAGAAGGGGCTGGATCACGCATAGGAATTCAACGGGTGTCTTGAAAAAGGACGCGATTCTAACAGGCTGAGGCCTGCAAGGCTAAAACTGCGGTTAAAGCGACGGACGGATCAGCTCGAGGCTGTGTAGTTGCCCGGCCAGATAGTCGTCGACGCAACGGATGATCAGCTCGCTGCGCCATTGCGGGCGCAAGGCCAGCAGTTCGTCGCGGCTCAGCCAGCGCGGGCCGATGATGCCGTCGTCCAGTGGGTAATCGGGGTGGTGCCTGAGCGGTTTGCCGGCAAAGCAGACGCGCTGGTAGGTCACGCCATTGCTGGGGGCGGTATACAGGTAGATGCCGACCACGCCGGTCAACTCGATGTCCCAGCCGGTTTCTTCCAGGGTTTCGCGAATGGCGGCCTGGAGCAGGCTTTCGTCCGGGTCCAGGTGCCCGGCGGGCTGGTTGAACACCGCCTGGTCGCCTTGGAACTCTTCGACGAACAGAAAACGTCCCTGATCCTCAACGATGGTGGCGACGGTGATGTGGGGTTGCCATTCCATATATAAAGCTCTGTCTTGAGTGGGTGGACATCATAAGGCGAACGCCAGCCCCGTAGGAGCGAAGCTTGCTCGCGATGAAAACAGTGCGNCTATCGCGAGCAAGCTTCGCTCCTGCAGGGAAGGTGTTGTCCAGAAAGCACAAACCCCGGCACCTGGCCGGGGTTTGCATTGCAGCGGTGTTGCTTAAACCAGCGCAGCGATAGCCGCGTTGAGGGTGGCGCTTGGGCGCATGGCCTTGCTCACCAGCTCAGGGTTGGCGCTGTAGTAGCCGCCGATGTCCACTGGCTTGCCTTGAACGCCGTTGAGCTCGGCGACGATAGTCGCTTCGTTCTCGGTCAGGGTCTTGGCCAGGGTGCTGAACTGCGCTTGCAGGGCTGCATCTTCGGTCTGGGCGGCCAGGGCCTGGGCCCAGTACAGCGCCAGGTAGAAGTGGCTGCCGCGGTTGTCGATGTTGCCGACTTTGCGCGATGGCGACTTGTTGTTGTCCAGGAACTGACCGGTTGCCTGGTCGAGTGTCTTGGCCAATACCAGCGCTTTCGGGTTGTTATAGGTGTTGCCCAGGTGCTCCAGGGAGGCGGCCAGGGCCAGGAACTCACCCAGGGAATCCCAGCGCAGGAAGTTCTCTTCCAGCAGCTGCTGCACGTGCTTCGGAGCCGAACCGCCGGCGCCGGTTTCGAACAGGCCGCCGCCGTTCATCAGCGGCACGATCGACAGCATCTTGGCGCTGGTGCCCAGTTCCATGATCGGGAACAGGTCAGTCAGGTAGTCGCGCAGCACGTTGCCGGTGACGGAGATGGTGTCCTTGCCTTCGCGGGTGCGGGCCAGGGTGAACTTCATGGCATCGACCGGCGACATCACGCGGATGTCCAGGTCGGCGGTGTCGTGATCCTTCAGGTAAGCCTGAACCTTCTCGATCATCACGCCGTCGTGGGCGCGCATCGGGTCCAGCCAGAAAATCGCTGGAGTGCTGCTGGCGCGAGCGCGGTTGACGGCCAGCTTGACCCAATCCTGGATCGGCGCGTCCTTGGTCTGGCACATGCGGAAGATGTCGCCGGCTTCGACGGCCTGTTCCAGCAGCAGGTTGCCCTTGCTGTCGGTGACGCGCACGACGCCGTCAGCCTTGATCTGGAAGGTCTTGTCGTGGGAACCGTACTCTTCGGCTTTCTTCGCCATCAGGCCAACGTTTGGCACGCTGCCCATGGTGGTCGGGTCGAAGGCGCCGTTGGCCTTGCAGTCTTCGATCACGGCCTGGTAGATGGTGGCGTAGCAACGATCCGGGATCAGGGCCTTGGTGTCGTGCAGCTGGCCGTCGGTGCCCCACATCTTGCCGGAGTCACGGATCATGGCCGGCATCGAGGCGTCGACGATCACGTCGCTCGGCACGTGCAGGTTGGTGATGCCTTTGTCGGAGTTGACCATGGCCAGGGTAGGGCGCACGGCGTAGACCGCCTGGATGTCGGCTTCGATCTGCGCTTGCTGCTCCGCGGGCAGGGCCTTGATGCGGGCGTACAGGTCGCCGATGCCGTTGTTCAGGTTGAAGCCGATCTGGCTCAGCACGTCAGCGTGCTTGCTCAGGGCGTCCTGATAGAACTCGGCAACGATCTGGCCGAACATGATCGGGTCGGAAACCTTCATCATGGTGGCTTTCAGGTGTACCGACAGCAGTACGCCTTGCTTCTTGGCGTCTTCGATCTCGGCGGCAACGAAAGCCCGCAGGGCCTTCTTGCTCATGACTGCGCAATCGAGGATCTCGCCGGCTTGTACGGCGGTTTTTTCCTTCAGGACGGTAGCGCTACCGTCTTGAGCGATCAGCTCGATCTTCACGGTGTCCTGGGCGTCGATCAGGGCGGCTTTTTCGCTGCCGTAGAAATCGCCCTGGCTCATGTGAGCAACGTGGGACTTGGAGTCTTTGGCCCAGGCGCCCATTTTGTGCGGGTGCTTGCGCGCGTAGTTCTTGACCGACAGCGGAGCGCGGCGGTCGGAGTTGCCTTCGCGCAGGACCGGGTTCACGGCGCTGCCCTTGACCTTGTCGTAGCGCGCCTTGGCGTCTTTGTCGGCGTCGCAGGTGACGGTTTCCGGGTAGTCCGGCAGGGCGTAGCCCTTGGCTTGCAGCTCTTTGATCGCGGCCTGAAGCTGCGGTACCGAAGCACTGATGTTCGGCAGCTTGATGATGTTGGCTTCAGGGGTTACAGCCAGGTCGCCCAGCTCGGCCAGGTGGTCCGGTACGGCTTTGTCGCCCAGCAGCTCCGGGAAGCTGGCAAGAATACGCCCTGCGAGAGAGATGTCGCGGGTTTCCACGGCAATATCAGCGGAAGCGGTGAAGGCTTCGACGATAGGTAGCAGCGAGTAGGTGGCGAGGGCGGGGGCTTCGTCGGTGAAGGTATAGATGATCTTCGAGCGGGTGGGCATATTCGGATTAACTCTCTTCTTTGCTAAAGCGTGCGCAGAAACTCGAGGGGCGCCGGGTAAGCGCGTTCGTTCAAAGTCATCCATGAACCGAATATCGAGGTTTCTTCGCGGTGATGTTGGGTGCATCAGTCGAGCGTCAAGCGGGTGGGCTGCGGTAACAACCCGGCTTTGGGCGGAAAGTCTCGGCTCCTTTTTTCCAGTAGCAGAGCGCTCAGCCGTCGTGACTCTGTGGTCAGCGGCGGCATTATACATAGGTAGCTGGCAAAACGCCGACGGTTCATATGCAACCGATCTCGTCCATTGGTCTAAAGGTCGCAGGTGGGGTGGCGGCGTAGAGTCCCCCAAAGTGCTCGAGTTTGTCGCTTTTCCCTTTGCTTTCAGGCTTGTAGGCCACGAACTGCGCAGCCTTCACGGCATATGAGTGGAACATGAGGTTCCCGTCCAGATTCAACTGGGGTACGCTCGAACGCAGCCAGATGTTCAATCCACACAACGGAGTTCAGCATGGGATACAAGAAGATTCAGGTTCCAGCAGTCGGCGACAAAATCACCGTCAACGCAGACCATTCTCTCAATGTTCCTAACAACCCGATCATCCCTTTCATCGAAGGCGATGGTATTGGCGTTGATATCAGCCCGGTCATGATCAAGGTTGTCGATGCTGCTGTTAAGAAGGCCTACGGCGGCGAGCGCAAAATCTCCTGGATGGAAGTCTATGCCGGCGAGAAAGCAACTCAAGTGTACGACCAGGACACCTGGCTCCCTCAGGAGACTCTGGACGCAGTCAAGGATTACGTGGTTTCCATCAAGGGCCCGCTGACCACTCCGGTAGGTGGCGGTATCCGTTCCCTGAACGTGGCGCTGCGTCAGCAGCTTGACCTGTATGTGTGCCTGCGTCCGGTGCGCTGGTTCGAAGGCGTGCCGAGTCCGGTGAAGAAGCCTGGCGATGTCGACATGACCATTTTCCGTGAGAACTCGGAAGACATTTACGCCGGTATCGAATGGAAGGCCGGTTCCGCCGAAGCGACCAAGGTCATCAAGTTCCTCAAAGAAGAAATGGGCGTCACCAAGATCCGTTTCGACGAAAACTGCGGTATCGGCGTCAAGCCGGTTTCCCTGCAGGGCACCAAGCGTCTGGCGCGCAAGGCGCTGCAATATGTGGTCGACAACGATCGCGATTCGCTGACCATCGTGCATAAAGGCAACATCATGAAGTTCACCGAAGGTGCCTTCAAGGAGTGGGCCTATGAAGTGGCGGCGGAAGAATTTGGCGCGACGCTGCTCGACGGCGGCCCGTGGATGCAGTTCAAGAACCCGAAAACCGGCAAGAACGTGATCGTCAAGGACGCCATCGCCGATGCGATGCTCCAGCAGATCCTGCTGCGTCCGGCCGAATACGACGTGATCGCCACCCTCAACCTGAACGGTGACTACCTGTCCGATGCACTGGCGGCTGAAGTAGGCGGGATCGGTATCGCTCCGGGCGCCAACCTGTCCGACACCGTGGCCATGTTCGAGGCGACCCACGGTACGGCGCCGAAGTACGCGGGCAAGGACCAGGTGAACCCGGGCTCGCTGATCCTCTCCGCGGAAATGATGCTGCGTCATATGGGCTGGACCGAAGCGGCCGACCTGATCATCAAGGGCACCAACGGCGCCATTGGTGCCAAGACCGTGACCTACGACTTCGAGCGCCTGATGGAAGGCGCCACGCTGTTGTCGTCGTCGGCATTCGGCGATGCGCTGATCTCGCACATGTAAGCAGTACGCATCAAACGAAGCGGCCGGTTCAAATGATTGAACCGGCCGTTTTTTTATGACTGTTTTTTAGGGTTGGACCTGGATACAGGTGTTTCAGCTCAGGACCGTTTCCTGCTGGGGAGAGGCTGCGGCGGAGGCATTCTGGGTCTTGATGGAGTTGATCTTCACTGCGTGCAGGCCCTTGGGCCCTTGGGTGATCTCAAAACTCACGGCCTGTCCGGCTTTCAAGGTTTTGTAGCCTTCCATCTCGATGGCCGAGTAATGGGCGAAAAGGTCGTCGCTCTTGCCCTCCTCATTAATGAAGCCATAACCCTTGGCGTTGTTGAACCACTTGACCTTGCCGCTTGCCATGCTCATATCCCTCTGCAACAGACTCCATCACTGGAGTATCATCCTGTTAATCCGTACCGAAATCCGCAATATAGGATTGACTGTACGGACCTTTATTACCCAATGTGGGCTCTATTGGTTGTAACACCGTTTTGCCGATAGTCAAGGTGACCCGGCGGTCGGAGTTGAAATCCCCCCAGAGCGCCCCCACCACTGTATTTGCACAACTAACGAACCTTTCTTTCCATGCATGCAATCAGCCAGATTCGACTAACATTCAATCAGGATCGCCCGGATTTCCAAGACGACGATTCCGCTGGCTTGGCTGTACAGGAAGCTAAGCCGACGTTGCAGGCTCCGCCGATGTACAAGGTGGTTTTGTTCAATGATGACTACACACCGATGGATTTCGTCGTCGAAGTGCTCGAGGTGTTTTTTAACCTGAATCGCGAGCTGGCGACCAAGGTAATGCTGGCCGTTCATACAGAAGGACGGGCAGTATGTGGATTGTTTACCCGCGACATCGCCGAGACCAAGGCCATGCAGGTCAACCAGTACGCCAGGGAAAGCCAGCATCCGCTACTCTGTGAAATCGAGAAGGACGGTTAACGCCGACCACTTGGGTATGAGGTGAAGCTATGTTAAACCGCGAGCTCGAAGTCACCCTCAATCTCGCCTTCAAAGAGGCTCGTTCGAAGCGTCATGAGTTCATGACCGTCGAGCACCTCTTGTTGGCTCTTTTGGATAATGAGGCCGCCGCCACCGTTTTGCGTGCCTGCGGAGCAAACCTCGACAAACTCAAGCACGACCTGCAGGAGTTCATCGACTCCACCACGCCACTGATTCCCGTGCATGACGAGGATCGCGAAACCCAGCCAACCCTGGGCTTCCAGCGTGTACTGCAGCGTGCTGTCTTCCATGTGCAGAGCTCGGGCAAGCGCGAAGTGACTGGCGCCAATGTGCTGGTTGCGATCTTCAGTGAGCAAGAGAGTCAGGCAGTGTTCCTGCTGAAACAGCAGAGCGTTGCCCGTATCGATGTCGTCAACTACATCGCCCATGGCATCTCCAAGGTGCCCGGGCATGGCGATCATTCTGAAGGTGAACAGGATATGCAGGACGATGAAGGCGGTGAGTCTTCCTCTTCAGGTAATCCGCTGGATGCTTATGCCAGCAACCTTAATGAACTGGCACGCCAGGGGCGTATCGACCCGTTGGTGGGGCGTGAGCAGGAAGTCGAGCGTGTGGCGCAGATTCTCGCGCGCCGGCGCAAGAACAACCCGCTGCTGGTAGGCGAGGCTGGTGTAGGTAAAACCGCGATCGCCGAAGGCTTGGCCAAGCGCATCGTCGACAGCCAGGTGCCTGATCTGCTGGCCAACAGCGTGGTGTATTCCCTGGATCTCGGTGCGTTGCTGGCGGGTACCAAATACCGCGGCGATTTCGAGAAGCGCTTCAAGGCGTTGCTGGGCGAATTGAAGAAACGTCCGCAGGCGATCCTGTTCATCGACGAGATTCACACCATCATTGGCGCCGGTGCGGCGTCCGGTGGGGTGATGGATGCCTCGAACCTGCTCAAGCCGCTGCTTTCCTCGGGTGATATCCGTTGCATCGGTTCGACCACCTTCCAGGAATTCCGTGGAATTTTCGAGAAGGACCGGGCCTTGGCTCGCCGCTTCCAGAAGGTCGATGTGTCCGAGCCTTCGGTAGAGGACACCATCGGCATTCTGCGCGGCCTCAAGGGGCGTTTCGAGCAGCACCACAGCATCGAGTACAGCGATGAGGCACTGCGCGCCGCCGCCGAACTGGCATCGCGTTATATCAATGACCGGCATATGCCCGACAAGGCGATCGACGTGATCGACGAGGCGGGCGCCTATCAGCGGCTGCAACCGTCCGACAAGCGCGTCAAGCGTATCGAGGTGGCTCAGGTCGAGGATATCGTGGCGAAAATCGCGCGGATTCCGCCGAAACACGTCACCAGTTCCGACAAGGAGCTGCTGCGTAACCTCGAGCGTGACCTGAAGTTGACGGTGTTCGGCCAGGATGCGGCGATCGACTCGCTGTCGACCGCGATCAAGCTGTCCCGTGCCGGCCTGAAATCGCCAGACAAGCCCGTCGGTTCGTTCCTGTTCGCCGGGCCTACCGGTGTCGGTAAGACCGAGGCCGCGCGGCAGTTGGCCAAGGCGCTGGGCATCGAGCTGGTGCGTTTCGACATGTCCGAGTACATGGAGCGTCACACCGTCTCGCGTCTGATCGGTGCGCCTCCGGGTTATGTCGGTTTCGACCAGGGCGGTTTGCTGACCGAAGCTATTACCAAGCAGCCTCACTGCGTACTGCTGCTCGATGAAATCGAGAAGGCACACCCGGAAGTCTTCAACCTGCTGCTGCAGGTGATGGACCACGGTACCTTGACCGACAACAACGGGCGCAAGGCGGATTTCCGCAACGTGATCGTGATCATGACCACCAACGCGGGTGCCGAAACCGCGGCGCGGGCTTCCATCGGCTTCACTCATCAGGATCACTCTTCCGATGCCATGGAAGTGATCAAGAAGAGCTTCACGCCGGAATTCCGTAACCGTCTGGACACCATTATCCAGTTTGGTCGCCTCAGCCATGAGGTTATCAAGAGCGTGGTGGACAAGTTCCTTACCGAACTGCAGGCGCAGCTGGAGGACAAGCGCGTCCAGCTGGAAGTCACCGACGCGGCCCGCAGCTGGCTGGCGGCAGGTGGTTACGACGTGACCATGGGCGCTCGTCCTATGGCGCGCCTGATCCAGGACAAGATCAAGCGTCCGCTGGCGGAAGAGATACTCTTTGGCGAACTGGCCGAACATGGCGGTGTGGTACACATCGACATCAAGGATGGCGAGCTGACCTTCGAGTTCGAGACCACCGCAGAAATGGCCTGATAGGCCGCAATAAAAAAGGCGCCGCAAGGCGCCTTTTTTATATCTGTTCTGCAGGTATGCGGAGTAAATCGCAGGCAAACAAAAACGCCCGGCGTGGGCCGGGCGTCTTGTATTGACTTGCTTAGCGAGCGCGGTAAGTGATGCGCCCTTTGCTCAAGTCATAGGGCGTCAGTTCGACGCGCACTTTGTCACCGGTAAGAATACGAATGTAGTTCTTGCGCATCTTGCCGGAGATATGCGCGGTTACGACGTGCCCATTTTCCAACTCCACACGAAACATGGTGTTGGGCAGGGTGTCGACGACAGTGCCTTCCATTTCGAAGCTGTCTTCTTTCGACATGCAGTAAAGCCCTCGGTGTCCAATGAATGGCCCGGTGCAACTGCGCCAGGCAAAAGCGGCGTGCATTGTGCCCGAAAAGTGGGGTTCAAGCCAAGGGCTTCTAGTTCAGGATGACCCATCTCTGGTTAATCAGCAGCTCAATGGGCCGATATTGGGTCTTGTAGTTCATCTTTTTGCAGTTCTTGATCCAGTATCCGAGGTAGACCGCGTCCAGGCCCAGGCGCAAGGCTTCGCCTATTTGCCACAGAATGGCGTAGCGACCGAGGCTGCGACGCTCCTCATCGGGTTCGTAGAAGGTGTAGACCGCGGAAAGGCCATTGGGCAGCAGGTCGGTGACGGCCACGGCGAGCAGGCGCCCATCGAGGCGGAACTCGTAGAACCTGGAGAAGGGCAGGTCGCGAACCAGAAAGGTCGAGAACTGATCGCGGCTGGGCGGGTACATGTCGCCATCGGCGTGGCGTTGCTCGATATAACGCTGGTAAAGGTCGAAATACTCTTCGCTGAACCCCGGTTTGACAGGCTGGACCTTCAGGTCGGCATTGCGTTTGAGAATGCGTTTTTGCTGACGGTTGGGTACAAACTGCGCGGCAGGAATACGTGCCGGAACACAGGCATTGCAGTTCTGGCAATGCGGCCGGTACAGGTGGTCGCCACTGCGACGAAAGCCCATTTCCGACAGATCTGCGTAGACATGCACATCCATGGGCTGGCTAGGGTCGAGGAACAGCGTGGTCGCCTGTTCTTCGGGCAGGTAGCTGCAAGAGTGGGGCTGAGTGGCATAAAACTTCAAACGCGCCAACTCGGTCATGAATCAACCCTCGGGATTAGCTTTGAATTAAGTGTAAGCCACACCGGCAAAACCCGCCTAGGAAACCCATATGGCGCGGCTGGGCTGGTCCAGATGGCGCCGCAGATAGCCGGCGAACTCCTGGCGCGGGATGGCGCGGGCGCCCAGGCTGTGCAGGTGGTCGGTGGGCATCTGGCAGTCGATCAGGGCAAAGCCCCAGGCCCGTAAATGTTGGACCAGCGTGACGAAACCGAATTTCGACGCATTGTCGGCCCGACTGAACATCGATTCGCCGAAAAACAGCTGGCCCATTGCCAGGCCATACAGCCCGCCTACCAGCGACCCCTGATCCCAGACTTCGACCGAATGGGCATGACCGCGCTTGTGCAATTCAAGGTAGGCATTCTGCATCGACTCGGTGATCCAGGTGCCATCGGCATAGGGGCGTGGCGCCGCGCAGGCGCTGATGACCGCGGCGAAATCCTGGTCGAAGGTGACCTGGTAACGTTGCTGGCGCAGCAGTTTGCCCAGGCTGCGGGATACGTGCAGTTCGTCTGGAAATAACACTGTACGCGGGTCGGGTGACCACCAGAGGATGGGCTGGCCCTCGGAAAACCAGGGAAAGCAGCCGTGGCGATAGGCCTGGATCAGTCGGTCGGCCGACAGGTCGCCGCCGGCGGCCAGCAGGCCGTTGGGGTCGCGCAGGGCCTTTTCCAGCGGGGGAAACTCGAAGGTGTTGCGTTGTAACCAGGTCAGCATGGCATTCAGACTTGCGGAAGGGGAGGGCGGTGGCGGGCCTGCAAGACCCGCCGCAAGCGTAGGTCGGGAGGTCAGTTGTCGTCGAGGAATTTCTCCGCATCCAGGGCCGCCATGCAGCCCGCGCCCGCGGAGGTGACGGCCTGGCGATACACGTGGTCGGCTACATCGCCCGCGGCGAATACGCCCTCGATGCCGGTGGCGGTGGCATCGCCTTCGCTGCCGCCTTTGACCAGCAGATAGCCGTCGCGCATTTCCAGCTGGCTTTTGAACAGGTCCGTATTGGGCTTATGGCCAATGGCGATGAAGACGCCGGCCAGTGCCAGTTCGTTGGTCTCTCCGGTCTGGCTGTCGCGCAGGCGGGCGCCGGTGACGCCGCTGGCATCGCCCAGCACTTCGTCGAGATTCTGGTTCCAGTGCAGGCGGATATTGCCCTTGGCGGCTTTGTCGAACAGCTTGTCCTGGAGGATTTTCTCCGCGCGCAGCTTGTCGCGCCGGTGCACCAGGTGCACCTCTTTGGCGATGTTGGAGAGGTACAGGGCTTCCTCCACGGCGGTGTTGCCGCCGCCGACCACGGCAACCACTTGATTGCGATAAAAAAAGCCGTCACAGGTAGCGCAGGCGGATACACCCTTGCCAGCGAAGGCTTCTTCGGAGGGCAGGCCCAGGTACTGGGCCGATGCGCCGGTGGCGATGATCAGCGCGTCACAGCTATAGATGCCGCTGTCGCCCTTGAGGATAAAGGGCCGCTGCTGCAACTCCGCGGTATGAATGTGGTCGTAGACGATCTCGGTATCGAAGCGTTCAGCGTGTTTTTGCATGCGTTCCATCAGCACCGGACCGGTCAGGCCTTCGACATCGCCAGGCCAATTGTCGACCTCGACGGTGGTGGTCAACTGGCCGCCGGCTTGCAGGCCGGTGATGACGGTCGGTTTGAGGTTGGCGCGTGCGGCATAAACGGCAGCGCTGTAACCGGCAGGGCCGGAGCCCAGGATGATCAGGCGTGAATGCTTCGCTTCGGTCATAAAAACACCTCATAAGCCTTTGTCACAAAAGAGAATGCATGCTCAAATTGAATACTGCGTAAAGTGTTCCTGACTTATGCTACACCCAGTATTGAGCAGCGTGGCACGGCGCTTACAAACCCGTACAATGCGGGTTTGCACGCCTATATGGAATACATCGGCAGTGCACGCGGCAGCTCTTACAGTTTCGCAATGCGTGGGCAGAATGTTAAAAGTAGCCCCAGTTACACTCGTCAACTTTTTTACCTGCCTGGATTGGGCAGTATTTTTTAGTCGATCAACAGTTGGACGCGCCCATGGCGCAGGAAAAGACGCGTTTTGAAGAAATCCACCGCAGCACCTAAAACAGTAGTCCCACTCTGGCGCCAGCAATTGCACTACCGGCTCAAGGAAGGTGCGTTGATCGCCATTGGGGCCTTGTGCCTGTTCCTGATGATGGCATTGCTGACATATGGCAAAGACGATCCGGGCTGGAGTCATAACAGCAAGATCGAAGATGTACAGAACTTCGGTGGTCCTGCCGGTTCTTACAGCGCCGATATCCTGTTTATGGTGTTGGGTTACTTCGCCTATATCTTCCCGTTGTTATTGGCGATCAAGACTTATCAGATCTTCCGTCAGCGCCATGAGCCATGGCAGTGGAGCGGCTGGCTGTTTTCCTGGCGCCTGATCGGCCTGGTGTTCCTGGTGCTGTCCGGTGCCGCGTTGGCGCATATCCATTTCCATGCGGCGACCGGTCTGCCGGCCGGCGCGGGTGGGGCGCTGGGTGAAAGCCTGGGCGACCTGGCCAAGAACGCGCTGAACATCCAGGGCAGTACCCTGATGTTCATCGCGCTGTTCCTGTTCGGCCTGACCGTTTTTACCGATCTTTCCTGGTTCAAGGTCATGGATGTGACCGGCAAGATCACCCTCGACCTGTTCGAACTGTTCCAGGGCGCCGCCAACCGCTGGTGGGCCGCGCGTACCGAACGCAAGCAACTGGTTGCCCAGTTGCGCGAAGTGGATGCCCGGGTCGACGAAGTGGTCGCCCCGACCGTGACCGACAAACGTGAGCAGGCCAAGGTCAAGGAGCGCCTGATCGAGCGCGAGCAGGCCCTGAGCAAGCACATGTCCGACCGTGAGAAACAGGTCCCGCCGGTGATCGCCCCGGCCCCGGTAAAAGCGCCCGAGCCAAGCAAGCGCGTGCAGAAAGAGAAACAGGTTCCGCTGTTCATCGACAGCGCGGTCGAAGGCACCTTGCCGCCTATTTCGATTCTCGATCCGGCGGAAAAGAAACAGCTCAACTATTCCCCCGAGTCGCTGGCCGCCGTCGGCCATTTGCTGGAAATCAAACTCAAGGAGTTCGGGGTCGAAGTCTCGGTGGACTCGATCCATCCGGGCCCGGTGATTACCCGTTACGAAATCCAGCCGGCCGCCGGTGTGAAAGTCAGCCGTATCGCCAACCTGGCCAAGGACCTGGCGCGTTCGCTGGCGGTGACCAGCGTGCGGGTAGTGGAAGTGATTCCCGGCAAGACCACCGTGGGTATCGAGATCCCCAACGAAGACCGGCAGATCGTGCGCTTCTCCGAAGTGTTGTCGACCCCGGAATACGACAACTTCAAATCCCCGGTCACCCTGGCCCTGGGCCACGATATCGGCGGCAAGCCGATCATCACCGACCTGGCCAAGATGCCTCACCTGCTGGTGGCCGGTACCACCGGTTCCGGTAAGTCGGTGGGGGTGAACGCGATGATCCTGTCGATCCTGTTCAAGTCCGGCCCGGAAGACGCCAAGCTGATCATGATCGACCCGAAAATGCTCGAGCTGTCGATCTATGAAGGCATCCCGCACCTGCTGTGCCCGGTGGTGACCGACATGAAGGACGCCGCCAACGCCCTGCGCTGGAGCGTGGCCGAGATGGAGCGGCGCTACAAGCTGATGGCGAAGATGGGCGTGCGTAACCTGTCGGGCTTCAACGCCAAGGTTAAAGAGGCGATCGAAGCCGGTACGCCGCTGACCGACCCGCTGTACAACCGCGAAAGCATCCACGACGAAGCGCCGCTGCTGACCAAGCTGCCGACCATCGTCGTGGTGGTCGACGAATTCGCCGACATGATGATGATCGTCGGCAAGAAGGTCGAAGAGCTGATCGCGCGGATCGCCCAGAAAGCCCGTGCCGCGGGGATCCACCTGATCCTGGCGACCCAGCGTCCGTCGGTGGACGTGATCACCGGCCTGATCAAGGCCAACATTCCGACCCGCATGGCGTTCCAGGTATCGAGCAAGATCGACTCCCGGACCATCATCGACCAGGGCGGCGCCGAACAGCTGCTGGGCCACGGTGACATGCTCTACATGCCGCCGGGCACCAGCCTGCCGATCCGTGTCCATGGCGCCTTCGTCTCCGACGATGAAGTGCACCGGGTGGTGGAAGCCTGGAAACTGCGTGGCGCGCCGGAGTACAACGACGACATCCTCAACGGTGTCGAAGAGGCCGGTAGCGGCTTCGACGGCGGCAGCGGCGGTGGCGACGGTGACGACGCCGAGACCGACGCGCTGTACGACGAAGCGGTGCAGTTCGTCCTCGAGAGCCGCCGGGCGTCGATTTCCGCGGTCCAGCGCAAGCTCAAGATCGGCTACAACCGCGCGGCCCGCATGATCGAAGCCATGGAGATGGCCGGGGTGGTGACCGCCATGAACACCAACGGCTCCCGCGAAGTGATAGCGCCGGGTCCGATGCGCGACTGAACAATGACCCGACACAGGCGGCGCGACCCTGCGCCGCCGGTTTTTTCCACGAATCTAATGAGGACTCCCATGCGTCTTATCCGCATGTTGCTGGTACCGGTACTGGCTTTAACGACGCTGTCGGCCCATGCCGATCAGAAAGACGTGGCGCGCCTGACCCAGTTGCTCGAAAAGTCCCAGACCCTGACCGCGCGCTTCTCGCAGCTGACCCTCGACGGCAGTGGCACCCAGCTGCAGGAAACCGCTGGCGACATGGCACTGAAGCGTCCGGGCCTGTTCTACTGGCACACCGATGCGCCGCAGGAGCAACTGATGGTCTCCGACGGCAAGAAGGTTTCCCTGTGGGACCCGGACCTGGAGCAGGTCACCATCAAGACCCTGGACCAGCGCCTGACCCAGACCCCGGCCCTGTTGCTGTCGGGCGACGTGTCGAAAATCAGCGAAAGCTTCGACATCAGCGCCAAGGAAGCCGGTGGCGTGGTCGACTTCATCCTCAAGCCGAAAACCAAGGACACCCTGTTCGACAGCCTGCGCCTGTCGTTCCGCAACGGTCTGGTGAATGACATGCAACTGATCGACAGCGTTGGCCAGCGCACCAATATCCTGTTCACCGGGGTCAAGGCCAACGAGCCGATCTCTGCCTCCAAGTTCAAGTTCGACATCCCCAAGGGTGCCGACGTGATTCAAGAATAAGTCGACGCCAAGAGGTTTCAATCGTCCGCCATGGATCTGTTTCGCAGTGACCCGATCGCCCAACCCCTGGCCGCGCGTTTGCGCCCGGCCAACCTGGACGAGTACGTCGGTCAGGAGCATGTGCTCGCCCGCGGCAAGCCTCTGCGCGAAGCGCTGGAGCAGGGGGTCTTGCACTCGATGATCTTCTGGGGGCCGCCGGGGGTGGGCAAGACCACCTTGGCGCGGCTCCTGGCGAAAGTCTCGGATGCGCACTTCGAAACGGTCTCGGCGGTACTGGCCGGGGTCAAGGAGATCCGCCAGGCGGTGGAAATCGCCAAGCAGCAGGCGGCCCAGTACGGGCGCAGGACCATCCTGTTCGTCGACGAAGTGCATCGCTTCAACAAGTCCCAGCAGGATGCCTTCCTGCCCTATGTCGAAGACGGCACCCTGATTTTCATCGGTGCGACCACCGAGAACCCGTCCTTCGAGCTGAACAACGCACTCTTGTCCCGGGCCCGGGTGTATGTGCTCAAGAGCCTCGACGAGGCGGCGCTGCACAAGCTGGTGCAGCGCGCGTTGAGCGAAGAGCGCGGGCTGGGCAAGCGCCAGCTGAGCCTCAGTGACGAAGGCTTCCAGATGCTCCTGGCGGCGGCGGACGGCGATGGCCGGCGGCTGCTCAACCTGCTGGAGAACGCCTCCGATCTCGCCGAAGACGGCACGGAAATCGGTGTCGAGCTGCTGCAGAGCCTGCTGGGCGATACCCGTCGGCGTTTCGACAAGGGCGGCGAAGCCTTCTACGACCAGATATCGGCGCTGCACAAGTCGGTCCGCGGTTCCAACCCGGACGGCGCGCTGTACTGGTTCGCGCGGATGCTCGATGGCGGTTGCGACCCGCTGTACCTGGCGCGGCGCGTGGTGCGCATGGCCAGCGAAGATATCGGCAACGCCGATCCACGGGCACTGAGCCTGTGCCTGGCCGCCTGGGATGTGCAGGAACGCCTGGGCAGCCCCGAAGGTGAGCTGGCGGTGGCCCAGGCCATTACCTACCTGGCCTGCGCACCGAAAAGCAATGCCGTGTACATGGGTTTCAAGGCCGCCATGCGCAGCGCCGCCGAACATGGTTCGCTGGAAGTGCCGCTGCACCTGCGCAATGCGCCGACCAAACTGATGAAGCAGCTGGGCTACGGCGACGAGTACCGTTATGCCCACGATGAGCCGGATGCCTACGCGGCCGGCGAAGACTACTTTCCCGAGGCACTGGAGCCACAGCCCTTCTATCAACCGGTGCCCCGTGGCCTGGAGTTGAAGATCGGCGAGAAGCTCAAGCATCTGGCGGAGCTTGACCGGGCCAGCCCCAGGCAGCGGAGAAAACCGTGATTCCGCTGATCGTCGCCGTCTCGGTGGGCGGCATTGCCGGTACCCTGTTGCGCTTTGCCACCGGCAACTGGATCAACGCCAATTGGCCGCGGCACTTCTATACCGCGACGCTGGCCGTTAATATCGTGGGCTGCCTGTTGATCGGCGTGCTGTACGGCCTGTTTCTGATACGCCCGGAGGTGCCCATCGAGGTGCGTGCCGGGTTGATGGTGGGCTTCCTTGGCGGCCTGACGACTTTTTCATCCTTTTCACTGGATACGCTGCGTCTGCTGGAGAGCGGACAGGTACCGCTGGCCCTGGGCTATGCGACCATCAGCGTATTCGGCGGGCTGCTCGCGACCTGGGCTGGCCTGTCCCTGACCAAACTTTGATAAACGAGAGACCGACATGCTCGATTCCAAACTGTTACGTAGCAACCTTCAGGACGTAGCGGACCGCCTGGCATCCCGTGGCTTTGCCCTGGATGTAGCACGCATCGAAGCGCTGGAAGAACAGCGCAAGACCGTCCAGACCCGCACCGAACAACTGCAGGCCGAACGTAACGCGCGCTCCAAGTCCATCGGTCAGGCCAAGCAGCGTGGCGAAGACATTGCGCCGCTGATGGCTGACGTCGAGCGCATGGGGAACGAGCTGACTTCCGGCAAGGTCGAGCTGGAAAGCATCCAGACCGAGCTGGACTCGATCCTGCAAGGTATCCCGAACCTGCCTCACGAATCGGTGCCGGTTGGCGACGACGAAGAGGGCAACGTCGAAGTGCGCCGCTGGGGCACGCCGACGGCGTTCGACTTCCCGATCCTGGACCACGTTGCCCTGGGCGAAAAGCACGGCTGGCTGGATTTCGAGACCGCGGCCAAGCTGTCGGGCGCGCGTTTTGCCCTGCTGCGCGGGCCGATCGCCCGTCTGCACCGCGCCCTGGCGCAGTTCATGATCAACCTGCACACCAGCGAACACGGCTACGAAGAGGCCTACACCCCTTACCTGGTGCAGGCACCGGCGCTGGTGGGTACCGGCCAGTTGCCGAAGTTCGAAGAAGACCTGTTCAAGATCAGCCGCGAAAACGAAGCCGATCTGTACCTGATCCCGACCGCCGAAGTGTCGCTGACCAACATCGTGGCCGGTGAAATCCTCGATTCGAAGCAACTGCCGATCAAGTTCGTCGCCCACACCCCGTGCTTCCGCAGCGAAGCCGGTTCGTCGGGTCGCGACACCCGCGGCATGATCCGCCAGCACCAGTTCGACAAGGTCGAGATGGTCCAGATCGTCGAGCCATCGACCTCCATGGAAGCCCTGGAAGGCCTGACCGCCAACGCCGAGAAAGTCCTGCAGTTGCTGGAACTGCCTTACCGCACCCTGGCGCTGTGCACCGGCGACATGGGCTTCAGCGCGGTCAAGACCTACGACCTGGAAGTGTGGATCCCGAGCCAGGACAAGTACCGCGAGATTTCGTCGTGCTCCAACTGCGGCGACTTCCAGGCCCGTCGCATGCAGGCGCGCTTCCGCAACCCGGAAACCGGCAAGCCGGAGCTGGTGCATACCCTGAACGGTTCCGGCCTGGCGGTCGGTCGTACCCTGGTGGCGGTGCTGGAGAACTACCAGCAGGCCGACGGTTCGATCCGTGTGCCTGATGTGCTCAAGCCTTACATGGGCGGCGTCGAGGTCATCGGCTAAATGGAATTTCTGCCGCTGTTTCATAACCTGCGCGGCAGTCGTGTGTTGGTGGTCGGCGGCGGGGAGATTGCCTTGCGCAAATCCCGCCTGCTGGCCGACGCCGGTGCGCTGCTGCGGGTAGTTGCACCTGAAGTGGAACCACAGTTGCGCGAGCTGGTCACGGCCAGCGGCGGCGAATGCCTGTTGCGCGGTTATGTCGAGGCGGACCTGGACGGCTGCGTGCTGATCATTGCCGCCACCGACGACGAACCGCTCAATGCCCAGGTCTCCACCGACGCTCATCGGCGCTGCGTGCCGGTCAATGTGGTGGACGCGCCGGCCCTGTGCAGTGTGATCTTCCCGGCGATCGTCGACCGTTCGCCGCTGGTGATCGCCGTCTCCAGCGGCGGCGATGCGCCGGTGCTGGCGCGCCTGATCCGGGCCAAGCTGGAAACCTGGATTCCCTCGACCTACGGCCAACTGGCTGGTCTGGCCGCGCGTTTTCGCAATCAGGTCAAGGGCCTGTTTCCGGACGTGCAGCAGCGTCGTGCTTTCTGGGAAGACGTGTTCCAGGGCCCCATCGCCGACCGGCAACTGGCCGGGCAGGGCGATGAGGCCGAGCGTTTGCTACAGGCCAAGATCGCTGGCGAAGCGCCCCATGCACCGGGCGAGGTGTATCTGGTGGGAGCAGGGCCGGGCGATCCGGACCTGCTGACCTTCCGTGCCCTGCGCCTGATGCAGCAAGCCGATGTGGTGCTCTACGACCGCCTGGTAGCACCGGCGATTCTCGAACTGTGCCGGCGTGATGCCGAGCGGGTGTATGTCGGCAAGCGCCGCGCCGATCACGCCTTGCCCCAGGAGCAGATCAACCAGCAACTGGTGGACCTGGCCAAGCAGGGCAAGCGCGTGCTGCGGCTGAAGGGCGGTGATCCGTTCATCTTCGGCCGGGGCGGCGAGGAGATCGAAGAGCTGGCGGCCCATGGCATTCCGTTCCAGGTGGTGCCGGGGATTACCGCGGCCAGCGGCTGCGCGGCCTATGCCGGGATTCCGCTGACCCACCGTGACTACGCGCAGTCCGTGCGTTTCGTCACCGGGCACCTGAAGGATGGCACCACCGATCTGCCTTGGGCCGACCTGGTCGCGCCTGCGCAGACCCTGGTGTTCTACATGGGGTTGGTGGGCTTGCCGGTGATCTGCGAACAACTGATCCAGCATGGCCGTTCGGCGGATACGCCGGCAGCCTTGATCCAGCAGGGCACGACCTCCAACCAGCGGGTGTTCACCGGCACCCTGGCGGACCTGCCGAAGCTGGTGGCGGAGCATGAAGTGCATGCGCCGACCCTGGTGATAGTCGGCGAAGTGGTGCAGCTTCGCGAGAAGCTCGCCTGGTTCGAAGGCGCGCAGTCGCAGGTCTGAAAAGCATCGCGGGCAATCGAGCGTCGACCGGCCGCTCCTACAGAAGGTGTTTTCTATGTAGGAGCGAGGCTTGCCCGCGATAGCGATCGATTGCTTACCTCAATTCTTCCGCCAAACCCCACGCCCACTCAAACGCTCGCGATCATGCGCCGCATCGAAGTCCTGCTCCGGTCCTTTCGGCACGACGCCAGTCGGGTTGATGGTGCGGTGGCTGGCGTAGTAGTGCCCCTTGATATGGGTGAAGTCCACGGTTTCGGCGATCCCCGGCCACTGATACAGCTCGCGCAGCCAGTTCGACAGGTTGGGGTAGTCGGCAATGCGCCGCAGGTTGCACTTGAAGTGACCGTAATACACCGCGTCGAAGCGGATCAGCGTGGTGAACAGGCGGATGTCCGCTTCCGTCAGGTATTCGCCGGCCAGGTAGCGTTTGCTGCCCAGGCGCTGTTCCAGCCAGTCGAGTTCGGCGAACACATCGTCGAAGGCCGCTTCGTAGGCTTGCTGCGAAGTGGCGAAGCCGGCGCGATAGACGCCGTTGTTCACCGCCGGATAGATGCGCGCGTTCAGCTCGTCGATTTCACGGCGTAGCGGCTCCGGGTAGAAGTCCAGGCCGTTGCCGCTCAGGTCATCGAAGGCGCTGTTGAACATGCGGATGATTTCCGCCGATTCGTTGCTGACGATGCGTTTCTGCTGTTTGTCCCAGAGCACGGGCACGGTGACGCGGCCGGTGTAGTCGCGGGTATCGGCGGTGTAGCGCTGGTGCAGGAAATCCAGGTGATCCAGCTTGTCGCCGCTGGAGCCCAGGGCCCGGTCGAAAGTCCAGCCTTGTTCCAGCATCAGCCAGCTGACCACAGACACGTCGATCAGGCTTTCCAGGCCCTTGAGCTTGCGCAGGATCAGCGTGCGGTGTGCCCAGGGGCAGGCCAGGGAAACGTACAGGTGATAACGCCCGGCTTCGGCGCGGAAGCCGCCTTCGCCGCTTGGGCCCGGCTTGCCATCGGCGGTCACCCAGTTGCGGCGTTGCGCCTGTTCGCGCTGGAAGGCGCCGTCTTTGCTGCTTTCGTACCACTGGTCGTGCCAGCGTCCTTCAATCAGCAGGCCCATGAAAAAACTCCTCGGTCAGTGTGCATTGGCGTGCAGTCTAATCCGAGGAGTTCGAACGAATTACGCAAAAGTCGGGCGGTTATGATCGGTTAAATCGATCTATCGCGGGCATCCCAGTATTGCCGAGCCTGCTCGAACGCCTGTTCCCGGGGCATGCCGAGCCCGCGCAGGGCCAGGGCCATGGTGGCGATCAGCGCCAGTTGCGGGTAGCTGTCCTGCACATCGCCGCGCCAGACGGCTTTCAGGTGCTCGGGGTCGAGGCTGGCCGGTTTTACATGGCGCTGCTCGGACAGCGCCGGCCATTCCTCATCCCAGCTGATGCCGCCGGTGGTGCCGTACAGGTGGCTGGTGCTGTCCGGGTTGATCTCGATTTCGCCGCCGTCGCCCTTGATCACGATGACGTTGTCCCCCAGCAGGCCGCTGGCATCACGGTGCACGGCCTGATAGCCGGGGTGGAAGATGCTTTGCAGGCCGCAGCGCGCGCCCAGCGGGTTGAGGATGCGCGCCAGGGAGTGGATCGGTGAGCGCAGGCCCAGGGTGTTGCGCAGGTCGATCATGCGTTGCAGTTGTGGCGCCCAGTCGCCCAGGGGGATAAAGGCCAGGTTGCCCTGGTCCAGCGCGGTAGCGACTGCCTGCCAGTTGCGGCACAGCGGGATCTGCAACTGCTCCAGCAATTGTTCGGTGTACAGCCGGCCGGCGGTATGGGCGCCGCCGCCGTGCAGCAGGATGCGCACGCCGTTCTGCGCCAGGCACTTGGCGGCCAGCAGGAACCAGGGCAGGTGGCGCTTTTTGCCGGCGTAGCTGGGCCAGTCCAGGTCGACCTTGATCGGCGGCGCCTGCAGGCGCTGGCGCAGGGCTTCGGTAAAGCCCGCCAGCTCCTCGGGGCTTTCTTCCTTGTGCCGCAACAGCATCAGGAAGGCGCCGAGCTGGGTGTCCTCGACCTTGTCGTCGAGCAGCATGCCCATGGCTTCGCGGGCCTCTTCACGGGTGAGGCTGCGGGCGCCGCGTTTGCCTTTGCCGAGAATGCGCACGAACTGCGCGAAAGGATGCTCGGCGGGCGTTTCGGTGGTCAACGGAGCGAAATCGGTCATAGGCAATTGGTCGGCTTGGGCAGGCCCGCCAGCTTGGCGGCAAGTTTGGCGGGAGTGCCTTTGAACAGTCGGTTCAGGTGCAGGCTGTTGCCCTTGTCCGGGCCCAGCTTCAAGGCGGTGTATTTGATCAGGGGACGGGTCGCAGGCGACAACTGGAACTCTTGATAGAAGCCGCGCAGCAACTCGAGGATTTCCCAGTGCTCGGGGGTCAGTTCGATCTGTTCCGCCGCGGCCAGAGCATCGGCCACTTCGTTGGACCAGTCGTCCAGCTCCACCAGGTAGCCGTCCTTGTCCAGGGCGATGGCGCGTTCACCGACAGTCAGTGCATTCATAACCAGCTGTTGACCTTGTCGTAGTGGATCGACAGCGCGACGAACGCCGGGTAGTCGACACTGGTGGCCCAGGACGGAACTTCCAGGCCGCGGGCCTGGTGGTCTTCCGCCAGGACGTAGAGCGCCAGCGCCTCGCCGCGCTCCTGCAGGGCCGCCAGCGGCGCGCTGCCAGGCTGCAGGGCGTACACCGCGTCGCCACACAGCAGGATGGCATCCTGCGGGCCGAGCAGGCGCAGGCAACTGGTCAGCCGGGAGTCGGTGAAGGGCGAGTGGGACAACACGTGCAAGGTCGACATCAGAGGGTGATCACCTGGTCAAAACGGTCAATGAGTGCGCCGAGTTCGGCCGGGGCCAGGACCTGCACCTCGTCCAGGTTCAGCGCGGCCGGGTCGAGGCCGCGTTCCGCCACGCTGGCGCCACAGGCGAACAACTGCTCGACACCAAACAGCGACAGGGCCTGCAGATTGGCGCTGAGGTCCTTTTGCTGCACGGCAGCGGCTTGCTGCCCGGGGGCCAGCTGAAACACGCCGTCGTCGAGAAACAGCAGGCCGATCGGCAGGTCGAAGGCGCCGCCGGCCAGCACGATATCCAGGGCTTCGCGGGCGCCGGGACCGGACCAGGGTGCCTGGCGGCTGATAATCAGCAGGGATTGCGCCATCTTATGGCCCTCCAAAACAGATCAGTCGATCGGCCGCCTGTACGGCGTCGTGCAACTGGCCGAGCCCGGAAAGCTCCCAGGGCGCGCTCAGGTTGACGGCCGGGCGCTGGTAGCGCGCGGCTTCCTCCTGGTCCAGCACCCCGCGGCGCAGGGCCGCGGCAATGCACACCACGCCATCGAGCTGGTGCTCGCTGACGAAGGTCCGCCATTGCGCGGGCAGGTCCAGTTCGTCCTGCGGGGTGACGATGTTGTCCGATGCGCTGTGCACGCCATCCTGATAGAAAAACAGCCGCACGATCTCGTGGCCACCGGCCAGCGCTGCCTGGGCGAATGCCAGGGCGCGGCGCGAGGAGGGCGCGTGAGCGGCGGAAAAAAGGGCAATGGCGAACTTCATGAAGAACTCTGTCTGCAAACCTGGGGCCATGATAAAGCTTTATGCCGGGCCCGGCGAAGTGGCTTTAGCGCGGCATGTAGCCCAGTTGCCAGCGATGGGGGATCTTCAGCGACAACAACCCCAGCAGCGCCGACAGCAGGCCGCTGACGAACAGGGCCGCGAGGCCGAGATGCTGCTCCAGAACGGCGCCCAGCACGGCACCGGCGAACATGCCGCTCCAGGGCACCAGCTGCACGCGCCAGCCATTGCGCCGTTCGCCGAGCATCCAGCGGCCCAGGCCGCGGCCAAAGCGTGACAGGGCGCCGGTAACATAGGTCAGGCCCACGGGCAGCCCGTTCACTTCCTCGACCGCCGCATTGAGCATGCCCATGGCGATGATCGCGGCCAGCAAGGCCGGCAGCCGTTGTTCAAATGGCCAGGCGGCCGCCGCGCACAACAGCGTGGCAATGCACAGCAGCAGCGGCAGGGCCCGACGGCCACCGAAGCGGCTGACGACTATGCCCAGGGCGTTGCCGGCGATGAAGGTGGCGACCAGCAACAGCAGATGCAGGGTCAGGGCCAGGTCGGCATCGCTGATGGCGACGGCCAGGCGCGTGGTGTTGCCGCTCATGAAGGAGACGAAGTCTCCGGTGGCCATGAAGCCGATGGCATCGGTCATGCCGGCCAGCACCGACAGGCTGGCGACCAGGCACAGGCCTATGCGGCCGCGCCATTTCTGGCGGCGCAGCAGGCCCGGGTTAGTACGGGGGCTGGTGGAAGAGGGCAACATCAGCGTTGACTCATGGAGGCTGTGATCCTTTATCGAAGGCCCGAGCTGCACTCAATCGCGCGGCAGGCCGTGTAGCTCGCAATACTCGGCCCAGGGCATGCCGGCCATTTCCGCCACTTCCCGGTGCACTTCGAGCCGCTGCGCGGCGAATTCTTCCGCACTCTGCGCGGTCAGTTGCAGGCTCAGTTCCCAGGCAAACAGGCCCTGACGTTCCGCCTCGGCCTCGAAGGCTTCGTGCAGTCGCTCGGCACGGTATTGTTCCTGGGTTTCGCCCCTGGCCTGGGCGGCCAGGGGGTTGAGGTGATCGAGTGCTTCACGAAGCTCCGGGCGCGCCGCGAGAAACTTCTGCAGGGCCACTTCATGTGGGTGTTCGGGTGCGGCCATCGTCGATCCTGGATGGAGTTGGAGGAAGTCGTTTCGGGTTGGCAAGGTGCGCAAGCCCAGCGACCATAGCGCCTGGCCGGTCCAGCGTCAAAATGCGCTCGGCCGACGCTGCCGCGACTGAAGGTCAGGGTGGTGCTCGCGCCGTGCCACTGAGCGGATTGGCCTGGCAAAAATGCGGGCTGGATAACACTTTGCAGTGAATGCCTTGGTATGAGTTGCGTTCTTGTGACCTATTCTCAAGGGGCACTCTCTCCAAGTGGTCCCGCCAAGGAGGAATTTCCCATGCTCTCGATGGACGAGCTTTGCCAGATCCTGGAGTCCGGTTTCCTGCCGCTTTCCTGCACCTGCAGCGTCAACCTCGACGGCTCCCTGGCGATCAAGGTTTTCGAGCCGCAAAGCGGGCGGATCGATCTGTTCATTACCGGAGTCTCGACCGAGCATCTCACCAGTGTTCGGGCGGCGGCCAATTTTGTCGGTGAGTTGCGGACTGAAATCAGGGCGGGGCGTCGGGCATTTGCCGGCGGTTTCTAGCTGTTGTGCAAGTGGCGCATTGGACAGGTAGAGCGCTTCCTTGCGCGAGTGTCGGACGTCTGGGCTGTGCGGGGGAGGCAGGGCTAGGTCTTTTCAGACAGCTCTCTCCAGTTCGCCAGCGTGACGCCGCTGCGTTCGGCGAATCTCTGCATGGTGCGGTAGGTCCCGCCGCAAGGGGTGTCGTGGGTAATCAGGCACCCGGAATGCAGGAAGGCCAGATACCAGGTGTCGCTGTCGCTCAATCGCACGCCCTGGTAAGTGAAGGTCCTTTGCGAACCTGCAAAACAGTAGCGAATCTCGAAAGTCTTGATGATGTTCATCGCCGCGTCCTTTGGGCTTTGGGGGTGCTGGCGATTCAAGATATTCCCAAAAGAACCTGTTGGCTTGCACCACTCATCCGAACTGTAGGAACAGTCGCCCTGTGCTCCTCAAATGCCTCGTCGCATCGTCCTGCATCCCATGGCGCCGGGCTGAAACCGCCCTCAATAGGTGTCGTGTTGCGCCAGGTCATCGGTGATGGTGAACCAGGGCGCTTTGCTCCCGACAAAGACATGGCGGTTTGCACTGACCCGAGGATCGCTGTCCAGGGTCCCCAAGGGGAATCCGAGAACTTGTGGGTCGGCATCAAAACGGGTGAACAGGCTGGAGCCACAGACGGAGCAGAAGCTTTTCCATTCCCCGGGGGACGATTCATAAAAAGACAGCAACTGCTCCCCGCACAGGGTTTTCCAATCCTGGCTCCTGACCTTGGCGCGGGTACGAAAGGCAGCGGCATGCAGCTTTCTGCACATGGAGCAGTGACAGTTCAGTACATCTGTCAGTTCTCCGTTTATTTGGTAGCGTACGCCGCCGCACAGGCAACTTCCTTGATGAGTCATGGCTATTTTCCAAAGGGTGGGCTGGTTGCTCAAACTAGCCGGCAGCCCCTGGGTGCAGGAAGGTGCGCAGACGACAGGCAGCGGGAATTTTCCGCCAATCGAGTCCGCCGCGGACAAAGTGTCATTTGCCTGTTCGGGGACGTGATGGGGTTAACGTTTTCTTGACAGATATCAGGTGATGATCGCCGGGCGGGGATACCGTTCGGCGAAAGAGGCAGGTGTTGCTAACGATCGGAGCGGGCAAATGATACATTTCTCGATTTTTTAGGGATGAGGAAGACATATGCGAGTTTGGCTAGGGGCGTCGCTGATGGGACTGTTGGCCGGGTGTTCGTTACCCACGGCTTTGGCACCGGGCAAGCCGAATCTCAGTGAGCTGACTGGCAAAACGCCGAAAGACTATGCGCAGTGTGTCTTGCCGGCCTGGCAGCGGGAGACGCCCAGGACCATCCAGTCCGATATCTCCAATGGCTATCGGATCACCGCTCCTGGCAGCCTGGCGTCGGATGAGGTCGTGGAAGTGGTGAAGTCGAAGAACGGCAGCCTGGTCTCGCTCTACCAGGGAACACCCTGGGCCAAGTCCGCCGCGCTGAAAAAGGCGGTACGTGATTGCCTGTAGAGCGCCTAATGCCTTGGGTGAAGGGTTTGTCAAAGTGACAGCCCGTTGCCGTTGAGTCGCGCGACTCCATCCACAAGAAAGCCCTGGCCGTTCAAGGGCTTTTTTTGTGCCTGGTATTCGCCGGATCTTGTCCAGGGCGTTCACCTTGCTTGTATTCGGGCAAATTCTTGAATCATCAAGGTACGTTTCTGCATAAAAACAGGATAAATCCGACAGTTTTTTTGACGGCCTTATCCGTCCAGTAGACAATGGCGCGTTAGCCACCACCCATGATGGCCATTTCGTTTTCAGCAGGAGGGCTGCCAGGGTTGGGGGCGATCCCTGTGTGCGATACCCATGGCCTTGCCGCTGTCAGGCGGTGATCGAGGGTGTTGGCAGCAGGCCGATCGTGATACCGGGTGTTGTTGATTCACTCCTTTGGTTACACCCGACTAGTCTCTCCATGGGAATGTGGTTTTAGCGGGCGTTTCGGACCGTCGATCGATGCTGTCCGAAGGCGTCCCAACAAAATAGTGTCACTCAAGTAGCTGAAGCCAATAGCGAATAAGAAGTCAGCGCAGGAGCGACATATAAACTGAGGTCGATAGTGTCATGTCGGCCTTGTGTGCCCACCCTTCAGTTCTTCTGAGTGCGGGAACCCATGGCGGTGCCGGGGCGACTGATGATCGAGAATGGGGGGCGGATGGCGTTCTATCGTAGGAACTACTGTATGTTGAAAAAAGTGAACACGGCCCTGCTGGGCTTGGCGATGACGATGGGGCTCAGCTCCGCGTACGCCGCCGAGACCAAAAAAGTGGATGTGCTGCTCATCGGTGGCGGCATCATGAGTTCGACCCTGGGTGTCTGGCTCAATGAGCTGGAGCCGGGCTGGTCGATGGAAATGATCGAGCGTCTCGACGGCGTTGCCGAAGAAAGCTCGAACGGCTGGAACAACGCCGGTACCGGTCACTCCGCCCTGGCGGAACTGAACTACACCCCGGAAAACAAGGACGGCAAGGTCGAGATCGCCAAGGCGATCGAGATCAACGAAGCCTTCCAGATTTCCCGCCAGTTCTGGTCGTGGCAAGTCAAGAACGATGTCCTGAAGAACCCGCGTTCGTTCATCAACTCCACTCCGCACATGAGCTTCGTGTGGGGCGATGACAACATCAAGTTCCTGAAGAAGCGCTACGAAGCGCTGCAGGCGAGCCCGCTGTTCGCCGGCATGCAGTACTCCGAAGACCCGGAGCAGATCAAGAAGTGGGTCCCGCTGATGATGGAAGGGCGCGATCCGAAGCAGAAGATCGCCGCCACCTGGTCGCCGCTCGGCACCGACGTGAACTTCGGCGAGATCACCCGCCAGTTCGTCGGCCACCTGAAGGCCCAGCCGAACTTCTCGCTCAAGTTGTCCAGCGAAGTCGAAGACATCAAGCGTAACGAAGATGGTTCCTGGCGCGTGGTGTACAAGAACCTGAAAGACGGTACTGAAACCCAGACCGACGCCAAGTTCGTGTTCATCGGCGCGGGCGGCGGTGCCTTGCACCTGCTGCAGAAGTCGGGCATCCCTGAAGCCCAGGAATATGCCGGTTTCCCTGTGGGCGGCTCGTTCCTGGTGACCGAGAACCCGACGATCGCCGAGCAGCACCTGGCGAAGGCCTACGGCAAGGCGTCGGTTGGCGCTCCACCGATGTCGGTTCCGCACCTGGACACCCGCGTGCTGGACGGCAAGCGCGTGATCCTGTTTGGCCCGTTCGCGACCTTCTCCACCAAGTTCCTCAAGGAAGGTTCGTACCTCGACCTGCTGACCACTACCACCACTCACAACATCTGGCCTATGACCAAGGTCGGCATCAAGGAGTACCCGCTGGTCGAGTACCTCGCCGGCCAGCTGATGCTGTCGGATGAAGACCGCCTGAATGCCCTGAAAGAGTACTTCCCTAACGCCAAGGCTGAAGACTGGCGTCTGTGGCAGGCCGGCCAGCGCGTGCAGATCATCAAGCGTGACGAGCAACTGGGTGGCGTGCTGAAACTGGGCACCGAGATCGTCAGCGCCAAGGACGGCAGCATTGCCGGCCTGCTGGGTGCTTCGCCAGGTGCTTCGACCGCCGCGCCGATCATGCTCAGCGTGCTGGAGAAGGTCTTCAAGGACAAGGTCGCGACTCCTGCCTGGCAGGCCAAGCTGCACCAGATCGTGCCGAGCTACGGTACCCAGCTCAATGGCAGTCCTGAGCGTGTCGCTCAAGAGTGGGCCTACACCAGCGAAGTGCTGCAATTGGCTCCGCCTCCGGCCATCGGTCAGACCGCTGCTCCTCAGCAGCCGGCTGGCGACAAGCCGAAAGCGCAAGAGAGCAACCCGTCGGCTGACATGGCTCTGTAATACCCGGCTGCGCCCGACCCGGTCGGCTGCAGCCAATACCCGGAACCCGCTGTTCGTTCCAGGTTAAAAAAACGCCGCTCCCAGGAGCGGCGTTTTTGTTTGTGTGGCGGGCTCAAGAGCCTTTGCCCTGGTGTCCTGCGATCCTGCCTTGCGTCCATGGCGCATTTCTAACCGAAACATTCAGCTCACGGCTGCCCGGGAACTATTGCCGGGAAATCCCTTTCCATAAGCTCGACGCAATGATGCCTGGAGAAGGCGATGTTCAGAGCTGGCTCGTTAATCTCGATCGTCTCGATTCTGCTGTCGATCCCACTGGATGCCGACGCCGCGCCTGGCACGCAGGCCAACGCCCGGTACTCCAACGACCATGCGAATTGGGACCGTCTTCCCGTGGTCAACTACTACCAGGTGAAAACGCTGTTGCAGGCTTCGAAGCGGGACTGGAGCACGGCTGCGGCGCTGCCGGCCGATGCCAGGCAGAACCTGCGCCGGGGCAGGACGCTGCCCAAACAGCAGTCGCGACCCTTGAACCCCAGACTGGTCCGGCAGCTGCCGTGTTATGACGGCTACCAATGGTGGCGTGCCGGCTCTGATCTGCTGCTGGTCAGGACCTCGAATCAGATGATCTTCGACGTCCTGGTCGATGCCTTCCAGTAGGGCAGGCCCCGATCAGAAGTTGATCGAGGCACTCAAGCGCGCAGTCAGGGGCGCGCCCTGGAACAGGTAGCCATCGCCCATGTATTCACCGGCGTCACGCCAGTAGCGCTTGTCGAACAGGTTGTCCACAGTCAACCGGAATACGGTGTCGTAACCGTCGATGCGGGTGCTGTAGCGGCCGCCGATGTTGAACACGGCGTAGCTGCCGGTCTGCACTTCGCCCTCGCGGTTGGCGTACTTGCGACCGCTGTACTGCACCCCGCCGAGCAGCGCCAGGCCGTCGAACCAGGGCAGGGCGTAGTCGCCATAGAGGCTGGCGCGCAGGGTCGGCACGTTGAGCGCCTGGTGACCTTCATACTCCGGAGTGTCGCTGCCGGTGACCCGCGCGCGGATTGCCGCGACGCTGGCCGAGACCTGCAGGCGTTGGGTGGCCCAGCCATTGGCCGAGAGTTCCAGGCCGGTGTTCTTCTGTTCGCCCTGCTGGGTGAAGGTAAAGGTGCCGTCGCCATTCGGCCGGGAGTACTGGTAGGCCTGGCGGATCTGGAACAGCGCCGCGGCCAGGCTGATGCGCTGCCAGTCGTATTTGATGCCGGCCTCGATCTGCCGCGACACGGTGGGCGCGAGGATTTCAAAGGCATTGCTGGCGAACCACGGTGCTTCGCCGCCCAGGGACAGGCCCTTGCTGTAGCGGGTGTACAGCGCCAGGTTCTGCACCGGCTTGTAGATCAGCGCGGCCTGGGGCAGGAACACATAACGCTGGGTGTGGCGGGTGGTGTCGCCCTGGCTGTCGAAGGTTTCCTCGTCCAGGCGTACTTCACGCCCGCCGAGAACGGTCTGCCAGTGTTCGTTGAAGCTGATCCGATCGTTGAAGAACAGCCCGTACTGGCGGCTGTCCAGGCGGCGGTAGGAGTCGTTGAGCGGGCCGTCGTAACGGGCGAAATCCGCTGGCTCAGCGTTGATATTGGCACTGCCGATCATCTGGTTGATCGGGTCGCGCTTGTCCACCACGCGGCGGAACGCGCTGGTCCCGAAGCTGAGTTCGTGACCCAGGCCACCGGTGTCGAAGCTGCCGCTGAGGACGGCCTGCACTTCGTCGTTGCGCCGGGTATCGTCGGGGCTGCGGAAGTCGTAGATGTCGTAGTCGCCCTCGGGGCTGAAGTGATTGGGCACCGTCGTGCCCGCGCAACTGGCGGCGCCGTAGCAACCCCAGGCGAATGAGCTGTAGTCGTCAATCACTACCCGGCTGCGGGAGGCGCTGAGGTTGCCTTTCCACTGATCGTTGAAGCGGTATTCGAAGTTGCCGTTGAGGTTCAGCGCGTCGGTGCTGACCGGCTTCGAACCGCTCTGGTGCGCCAGGAGCTTTTTCGGCGAGGCGTGGTGCGGCAGGCTGGAGCCGCCGAGCAATTGATAACCCGGGGCCGAGCGCTGTTCCTTGGTCTGGTACTCGACATCCAGTTGCAGCAGGGCGTCGGGGCTGATGTTCCAGTCGAAGGCCAGGGAGGCGAAGTCGCGCTGGCCGTTGGTGTGTTCGACGTAGGAGTGGATGTCTTCGTGGGCCAGGTTGGCGCGCAGCCCGAACTGCTGCTCGCTGCCGAACCAGCCGCCGACGTCGGTGGCCACATAGCCGCTGCCGCGATCGTCGGTGGAGACCGTGACCGAGCGCACGTCGGTGGGGCGCTTGGTCACGTAGTTGATCAGCCCGCCGGGCTCGCTGACGCCGCTCTGCAGGCCGTTCAACCCCTTGAGCAATTCCACCTGCTGCTTGTTTTCCAGGCCGACATTCTGTTCGCCGGTGATGCTGCGGCCGTTGATCCGGTAGCTGCTGGCGGCGTTCAGCGAGAAACCGCGCACCGTGAAGTTCTCGTAGTAGCCGACCGGCGCATAGCTTTCGCCTACCGAGGCGTCGTTCTTCAGCACCTCGCTGAGCAGGCGGGCCTGCTGGTCCTTGATCAGGGCTTCGTTGATCACCGCAATCGAGGCTGGCGTATCGAGCAGAGGAGCCGACTCGAAACCGCCGACCGCGGCGCTGCTGGCCTGATAGCCGGAGCGGTCTTCGCCGGTTACGGTCAGCGCCGGCAGTTCGGTTTCGGCGGCCTGGGTCACGGGCGCGGCACCGGCCAGCAGCAGGCCCAGCAGATTGCGCGCGAACCGCGGGGCGGGCAGCCCCTGGCGGGAAACCCGGTAAAGCATATCCATGAAAAGCTCCTCGACGATGGCGATCCCGGACCAGGCGAATACCAGGCACAGAGGCCCAGGCGCGCTCGGGAAAGCATCGTGCTGTTTAAGACGGGGGAAGCGCTGTGTGCCCTGAAGGCGTCAGGCCGGATTTGCTCCGGTGGTCATTGGCAAGACGAAATCCGCGACCCATTCTTGAAGCGCGCCATCATACAAGAGATCGGGCCCGCGGCATGCACGGCGTACCGCGTCGCTTGGATCGCCAGCAAGCCTGGCTCCTACAGAGGCAGTGGCGCCATCGAGAATGCTGCATGCCTCGGGGAAGGGTGTAGGAGCGAGGCTTGCCCGCGATGGCGGTCTGCCTGACCCACCGCGTCGCTTGGATCGCCGGCAAGCCTGGCTCCTACAAAGGCAGTGGTGTCATCGAACATGCGGCATGCCCCGGGAGAGTGATGTAGGAGCGAGGCTTGCCCGCGATAGCGGTCTGCCTGACCCACCGCGTCGCCTGGATCGCCAGCAAGCTTGGCTCCTACAGAGGCAGTGGCGCCATCGAGAATGCTGCATGCCTCGGGGAAGGGTGTAGGAGCGAGGCTTGCCCGCGAT
>NZ_JBQENK010000004.1:410171-450345 GCF_052044735.1 Pseudomonas sp. 22526 | reverse complement strand
AAATTGGTGGAGCTAGACGGGATCGAACCGTCGACCTCTTGCATGCCATGCAAGCGCTCTCCCAGCTGAGCTATAGCCCCAGATTTTTCGCCTCGCGGCGGAGCGACATCTTGTAACATCGCTTCTGTAAAACTGGCGTCCCCTAGGGGACTCGAACCCCTGTTACCGCCGTGAAAGGGCGGTGTCCTAGGCCACTAGACGAAGGGGACGCAAACCCTTCTGTACAACAGATCAGAGCTGAGACCTGATCGATTCAAGGCCGGTGTGGCCAGGCCTTGAACTGTAAATTGGTGGAGCTAGACGGGATCGAACCGTCGACCTCTTGCATGCCATGCAAGCGCTCTCCCAGCTGAGCTATAGCCCCTCATCGTTGATGTCATCGCTGAGGACGGGGCGAATCTTAAGGGCGTATCGGAAGGCTGTCAAATTTTTTTTCAGCTTTTTTTAAAAAAATTTGCCGGCATAACAATCACTTACCGCCCTCCCCCGTAAATCCGGGGCTTTTGCAGACCCTTGTGCCCTCCACCAACGACCGCAATTTCACTTCTTGCGCAGGTCCGCGGGAGCCAGCATGCCGGCTCCCGCGAATCAGAGTGCTGAATCAGGCGATGGCGCCCAGCAGCTTTTCCCACTCTTTGTTTTCTTTCTTCGACACGCCACCCAGCAGGTCGATGGCCTGGCGCAGGCGGAAACGGGTCAGGTCCGGCCCCAGGATTTCCATAGCATCGAGCACCGAGACCGAGCTGGCCTGACCGGTGATCGCGGCGAACATCAGCGGCATGGCATCACGCAGCTTCAGCTCCAGGGATTCGACCACGGCCTGGATGGTCGCGGTGATGCTGTCCTTTTCCCACTGCCGCAGGCTTTCCAGCTTCCACAGGATCAGTTGCATCAACTGCCGTACCTGATCGCCAGAAAGCTTCTTCGACTCGAACAGCTTGGCATCCGGGGTCACGCCACCGGCGAAGAAGAACCCGGCCAGCGGTGCGATCTGGCTGAAGGTTTCCACCCGGCCTTGCACATGCGGCGCGATCTTCATCAGGTATTCGGGGTTCAGCGCCCAGGTCTGCACGCGGCTGGCGAACTCTTCCACCGGCAGGTCGCGCAGCCACTGGCCATTGAGCCAGGACAGCTTCTCGATATCGAAGATCGGCCCGCCCAGGGAGACGCGCGACAGGTCGAAGTTGTCGACCATTTCCTGCAGCGAGAACTTCTCGCGCTCGTCCGGCATCGACCAGCCCATGCGGCCCAGGTAGTTGAGCATGGCTTCCGGCATGAAGCCCATGCGCTCGTAGAAGGTCACCGAGGTCGGGTTCTTGCGCTTGGACAGCTTGCTCTTGTCCGGGTTACGCAGCAGCGGCATGTAGCACAGCTGCGGCTGCTCCCAGCCGAAATACTCGTAGAGCAGAATCAGTTTCGGCGCCGAAGGCAGCCACTCTTCACCACGCAATACGTGGGTGATGCCCATCAGGTGGTCGTCGACCACGTTGGCCAGGAAGTAGGTTGGCAGGCCATCGGTCTTCATCAGTACCTGCATGTCCATGCGATCCCACGGGATCTCGACATCACCACGCAGCATGTCCGGCACCACGCAGACGCCTTCGCTCGGCACCTTCATGCGGATCACGTGGGGCTCGCCAGCGGCCAGGCGACGGGCCACCTCTTCCTTGGACAGCAGCAGCGCGCGGCCGTCGTAGCGCGGCGTCTCGCCACGGGCCATCTGCTCGGCGCGCATCTGGTCCAGCTCTTCGGCGGTGCAGAAGCACGGGAAGGCATGGCCCATGTCGACCAGTTGCTGGGTGTACTTCTGGTAGATCTCGCTACGCTCGCTCTGCCGGTAAGGGCCGTGCGGGCCGCCCACGTCCGGGCCTTCGCTCCAGTTGATGCCCAACCAGCGCAAGGCGTCGAAAATCTGCTGTTCGGACTCGCGGGTCGAACGCAGCTGATCGGTGTCTTCGATGCGCAGGATGAACTCACCGCCATGCTGCTTGGCGAAGCAGTAGTTGAACAAGGCGATGTAAGCGGTACCTACGTGGGGATCCCCGGTAGGCGATGGCGCGATGCGCGTGCGGACGGTGGTCATGGCATGTCTCGGAAAGAATATGAAAAGCGAAGATCAAACAAGAGGCGAATGGTAACAGGCGATGCCGGCCCCGCTCCAGTGAGCGGGGCATTTAAGCCAAGGTCGAGGCTACTCGAGTCGCCCGGCCCGCTGAACCGCCAATTGTCCGCTCGCTGCATTTACCACTGGTCGTCAGCACGCTGGCAATTCTGCTGACCAAGGTGCTACCGGCCGGGATCAAGCCCGGAGAAGCCCATTGATGGCTTGCGACGCCGGCTGGACTGCGTCGCGGAGCATGAAACGAATCCGTAGCGGTTGCAGATCAGACCGTCAGCAAACGCTCGCGCAGCTTGCCGATTTCGTCGCGCATCTGCGCCGCGGCTTCGAACTCCAGGTCGCGGGCCAACTGGTACATCTTCTCTTCGAGCTGGCGAATGCGCTTGGTGATCTCGCTGGGCGAACGCAGTTCGTTTTCGTAGCGGGCATTTTCCTCGGCGGCCTTGGCCATGCCCTTGCGCTTCTTGCTGCGCGAACCGGGCACGGTGGCGCCTTCCATGATGTCGGCGACGTCCTTGAACACGCCTTTGGGGGTGATGCCATTGGCCAGGTTGAAGGCGATCTGCTTGTCGCGACGGCGCTCGGTCTCGCCGATCGCCCGCTCCATGGAGCCGGTGATGCGGTCGGCGTAGAGAATCGCCCGACCGTTGAGGTTACGCGCGGCACGGCCGATGGTCTGGATCAGCGAGCGCTCGGAACGCAGGAAGCCTTCCTTGTCCGCATCGAGAATCGCCACCAGCGACACTTCCGGCATGTCCAGGCCTTCGCGCAGCAGGTTGATCCCCACCAGCACATCGAAGGTGCCCAGGCGCAGGTCGCGGATGATCTCAACCCGCTCCACGGTATCGATGTCCGAGTGCAGATAACGCACGCGCACGCCGTGATCGGCGAGGTAATCGGTCAAGTCCTCGGCCATGCGTTTGGTCAGGGTAGTCACCAGCACCCGCTCTTCCTGGGCCACGCGCTTGGTGATTTCCGACAGCAGGTCATCGACCTGGGTCAACGCCGGACGCACTTCCACCTGCGGGTCCACCAGGCCGGTCGGACGCACCACCTGCTCGACCACGCGGCCGGCATGTTCGGCCTCATAGTTGCCCGGCGTGGCCGAGACGAAGATGGTCTGCGGGCTGACCCCTTCCCATTCGTCGAAGCGCATCGGCCGGTTGTCCAGCGCCGAGGGCAGGCGGAAGCCGTACTCCACCAGGGTTTCCTTGCGTGAGCGGTCGCCTTTGTACATGGCGCCGACCTGCGGCACGCTGACGTGGGATTCGTCGATCACCAGCAAGGCGTCCGCCGGCAGGTAGTCGTACAGGGTTGGCGGCGCCGCCCCGGCAGGCCGCCCGGACAGGTAGCGCGAGTAGTTTTCGATGCCGTTGCAGTAGCCCAGTTCGAGGATCATCTCCAGGTCGAAACGGGTGCGCTGCTCCAGGCGCTGGGCTTCCACCAGCTTGTTGTTGCTGCGCAGGTATTCCAGGCGTTCCTGCAACTCGACCTTGATCCCTTCGATGGCGTCCAGCAGGGTTTCCCGCGGCGTCACGTAGTGGCTCTTGGGATAGAAGGTGAAGCGCGGCAACTTGCGGATCACTTCGCCGGTCAGCGGGTCGAAGGCGGAGATGCTCTCCACCTCGTCATCGAACAGCTCGATGCGGATCGCTTCCAGGTCGGATTCCGCCGGGTAGATATCGATCACATCGCCGCGCACCCGGAAGGTGGCGCGGGCGAAATCCATGTCGTTGCGGGTGTATTGCAGGTCGGCCAGGCGGCGCAGCAAGGCGCGCTGGTCGAGCTTGTCGCCGCGATCGACGTGCAACACCATCTTCAGATAGGTTTCCGGGCTGCCCAGGCCATAGATGCAGGACACCGTGGTGACGATGATCGCGTCCTTGCGCTCCAGCAACGCCTTGGTCGCCGACAGGCGCATCTGCTCGATATGGTCGTTGATCGAGGCGTCCTTCTCGATAAAGGTGTCGGAGGACGGTACATAGGCTTCCGGCTGGTAGTAGTCGTAGTAGGAAACGAAGTACTCCACCGCGTTGTTCGGGAAGAATGCCTTGAACTCGCCGTACAGCTGCGCGGCCAGGGTCTTGTTCGGCGCCAGCACCAGGGTCGGGCGCTGCACCTGGGCGATCACGTTGGCGATGCTGAAGGTCTTGCCCGAGCCGGTCACACCGAGCAGTGTCTGGTGCGCCAACCCGGCTTCGATGCCCTCGACCATCAGGCGGATGGCTTCCGGCTGATCGCCGGCGGGCTGGAAGCGGGTGACTAGCTGGAATTCAGACATAACGTACCTCTGGGTTCACTCCAGCGCGACGCCGCCGCACAGGAACGAGAAAGACCGCAAACGACGAGTGTCGCAGGGAAAATACTGGATTGTGCTGGATGTGGAGGCAAATTCCACAGCTTTCAAGGTAAAGCTCCCAAGCCCCTCTACGACTTTGCTGTTGCAATAAGACTAACGGTCGAAAAATAAACCGAAAAACTTGCCGGAAAAGCCCTTTCAGCTGTCGCCGCGCACAGTGATGGCCTCTATACTAGCTCCCCGTTTGTGCACCGCTCTAGTGCATTCGGCTGGAGCGCGACACGTCCCTCCACACTCCATTCAGAGCCGCCGTAATAATGAGCCTGTTCTCCGCTGTCGAAATGGCACCACGCGATCCTATCCTGGGCCTCAACGAAGCATTCAACGCCGATACCCGTACCAATAAGGTCAACCTGGGGGTCGGTGTTTACTGCAACGAGGAGGGGCGAATTCCACTCCTGCGCGCCGTTGTCGAAGCCGAGACGATTCGCGCCGCTCAACATGCCTCCCGTGGCTACCTGCCGATCGACGGTATCGCCGCCTACGACCAGGCCGTGCAGAAGCTGCTGTTCGGCAACGACTCGCCGCTGCTGGCCGCCGGTCGCGTGGTCACCACCCAGGCCGTCGGCGGTACCGGCGCGCTGAAGATCGGTGCCGACTTCCTCAAGCAGTTGCTGCCTGACGCTGTCGTGGCCATCAGCGACCCAAGCTGGGAAAACCACCGCGCGCTGTTCGAAACCGCCGGTTTCCCGGTGCAGAACTACCGTTACTACGACGCCGCCACCCACGACGTGAACCGCGTCGGCCTGCTGGAAGACCTGAATGCGCTGCCAGCCCAGTCGATCGTGGTCCTGCACGCCTGCTGCCACAACCCGACCGGCGTCGACCTGAGCCCGGAAGACTGGAAAAACGTGCTGCAGGTGATCAAGGCGAAAAACCTGGTGCCGTTCCTCGACATGGCCTACCAGGGCTTTGGTGACGGCATCGCCGAAGACGCCGCCGCCGTGCGCCTGTTCGCCGAATCGGGCCTGACCTTCTTCGTCTCCAGCTCGTTCTCCAAATCCTTCTCGCTGTACGGCGAGCGCGTTGGCGCGCTGTCGATCGTCAGCGAATCGAAAGAAGAAAGCGCGCGCGTGCTGTCGCAAGTCAAACGCGTGATCCGCACCAACTACTCCAACCCGCCGACCCATGGTGCAAGCATCGTCGCCGCCGTGCTCAACAGCCCGGAACTGCGCGCCCAGTGGGAAGCCGAACTGGCCGAAATGCGCCTGCGAATCCGCGGCATGCGCCTGCAGATGGTCGACCTGCTGGCCAAGGGCGCGCCACAGCGCGACTTCAGCTTCGTGGCCCGTCAGCGCGGCATGTTCTCCTACTCCGGCCTGACCGTCGAACAAGTGACGCGCCTGCGCAACGAGTTCGGCATCTACGCCCTGGACACCGGCCGCATCTGCGTGGCCGCGCTGAACCAGAGCAACATCGACGTCGTGACCAAGGCCATCATCCAGGTGATCTGAGCCACGCGCAGTGAATGAAAGGGGGAAGCCTGCGGCTTCCCCCTTTTTTGTGCGCCGCCTTTGAAAGCGCAGTACCGGGACGGCTTTATCGCGAGCAAGCTCGCCCCTACACTGAATTGCGCGCCCCCTCCTCCCTATCGAGAACTCCCCATGAGACACGACGACCTGCGAGCCGACCGCGACGAACTGGACCACTTCCCCCGCCCGCAGAAACGCGAAAAGAACCTGGTCCTGCAAATTGCCCTGGGCGTATTTTTCGGCGGCCTGGCGCTGTGGCTGGTACAACTGGCCGCCACCTCGCTGGCCGCGAAGTTCATGCTGGGCACCTTCACCTTCGGCGGTTAAGAACGCTCAACCGGCCAGTTCAGCGAGTGCTGGCTGGCGGCAGAGCGCGAGAAACCACTGCCGGAGCGCCATGCCAGACCTGTGCCACGCTTCCGCTAACCGCCAATGGCCAAAAAGCCGCGGATTGGCGTCATGACATGGGCCAACCGAGTTCACTCAAGCGAAAAACTGTTTTTGGATGCTTGACTTCTCCTTTTTAATCAGTAAGATACGCCGCATTCCGCGATAGCTCAGTTGGTAGAGCAAGTGACTGTTAATCACTGGGTCCCTGGTTCGAGTCCAGGTCGTGGAGCCATCTTCCTACACTGATTGGCCAGCAACACTTTCAGGAGCGCCCTGCTCCTACGGCGAATCAGCTCAGCGTCACCCTCCCCCAAGATCGATTCACCGCATGCCAGATCGGCATGCGGATACGCGTTTGCGCTGCGCCCGACGCCAACCTGTCTCCGATTGCCTGACGCCAGCGCCTGAAGTAGGCTGTGCCCCCTCTCACGCCAGCCGTCACGACTCATGTTTTTCCCCGCACAGCCCCCTCACAGTTTTCTCTCGCTGAGCCCATCGCAGACCTTCGCGATGTCGCAATCCGACTGCACAATCAATCGACGCCGCCGCAGCGTGCTGTTCGCCTTCACCTTCTCTCCCCACGCCTGAACCCCAGAGTTGCGCCCGAACCCGGCGCGGACCTGATGCCGCAGCAGCCCTTGCCTGCCGCGCATCGATCCATCCGCCGCTTTGCACCGCAGCATCCTGACCCGACCTACGCCTGCGCAGGCCGAACCGGAACCCTGCCCGAGCAAAAGCGCCGCGCCACAGCAAACCCTCTTTGAGCGCCCGATCCATCGGGTGCAGGTGTCTTCCATGAACAAAACCCTGTTGGCCGCGCTGATCCTCGGCATCTCGATTGTCGGTCTGAGCATCGGCTCCACCGTGCCAGTCATCGCCTTGCGCCTGTATCAGGCCGGCGCCTCGAACACCCAGATCGGCATCATGTCGGCCCTCCCCGCCGCCGGCATGATGCTCTCGGCTTTCCTGGTGAACGGCCTATGCCAGAGGCTCAGCCGCCGGCAGATCTACCTGCTGTGCTTCAGCCTGTGCGCCCTCAGCATCGGCGCCCTGGAAATCCCCGGGATCAGCCTGACCGGCCTGGGGCTGGCGCGGATCGTCATGGGCTTCGGCGCCGGGCTGATCATTATCCTGGGGGAAACCTGGGTCAACGAGATGGCCGCGGACACCGTGCGCGGGCGAGTGATTGCGGTCTACACCACCTGCTTCACGGTGTTCCAAATGATTGGCCCCGGCCTGGTGGCCCTGCTCGGCACCGAGGGTCCGGCAGTTATCATCAGCGTCAGCGCAGGTTACCTGCTGGCCATCGCGGTGATCTGGCTGACCCTGCCACGCCAGCGCCCCATCGCCGGACACGCCGAGAACAAGAGCTTCTCGGTACTGGGCTTTATCCGGGTGGCGCCGGCGCTGTGCGTGGGCATCCTGTTCTTCGCCTTCTTCGATACGGTGATTCTCTCGCTGTTTCCGGTCTACGCCGCGACCCACGGCTACGCCATCAAACTCGCGGCGCTGATGGTCAGCATCATTCTGCTGGGGGATGCGGCATTCCAGTTTCCCCTGGGCTGGCTGTCGGACAAGGCCGGACGCGCCGCCATCTACCTGGGCTGCGGTCTGGTGTCGTTGCTGATCGGCCTGGGGCTGCCACTGTTGATGAACTACCCGGCGCTGCTCTGGCCAAGCCTGGTGATACTCGGCGCGGCGGCCGGCGGGGTGTATACCCTGGCGATCATCCTGATCGGCCAGGAATTCAGCGGCCCCGACCTGGTCACGGCCAACGCCAGCGCGGGATTGTTGTGGGGGATCGGCAGCCTGCTGGGGCCGCTGCTCAGCGGCGCGGCCATGAGCGGTGGCGCCCACGGCCTGCCCTTGACGCTGTCGGCGGCGGCCGCCGTGGTGGTGCTGTTCGCCTGGTCGCTGGTCCGGCAAGGGCTGCCGGACCGGGTCGCGGAGTAGCCGGCCAGGTCTGGACCGATAGCGTCCAGCCTGGCGACTCGGCCCTAGACCTTGCTGGTTTCGACCGCGCCCGAGGCATGGGCCGAGGGCTGATGGGCAGCCGGAGAATGCTCGCCATGGGAGGTATCCACCACCGGGATCTCGTTACCCTCGGCATCGTGCAGCTTGCCGCCGCTGAAATAATCACCCTCGCGCAACACCGCCAGGTCCTGGTAGCGCAAGGTGCGCTCGGACGCCACGGCGAACACCGATTGCTGGTCCGAGTTGCCCAGGGTGAAGTGGTTGAAGGTCAGGTTCAGCACGATGGCCATGATCGCCGACGAGCTGATGCCGGAATGGAAGATGGTGGCGAACCAGCTTGGGAAATGGTCGTAGAAATTCGGCGCGGCGATGGGAATCATGCCGAAGCCGATCGAGGTGGCGACGATGATCAGGTTGACGTTGTTGCGGTAGTCGACCTTGGACAGGGTCCGGATACCGCTGGCCGCCACGGTGCCGAACAGCACGATACCGGCACCGCCGAGCACCGAGGTCGGCACGGCAGCGATCACCCGCCCCATGAACGGCAGCAGACCGAGGATCACCAGGAACACCCCGCCGGTGGCCACCACGTAGCGGCTCTTGATCCCGGTCACCGCCACCAGCCCGACGTTCTGGGCAAAGGCGCTCTGGGTGAAGGAACCGAAGATCGGCGCGATCATGCTCGACAGCATGTCGGCGCGCAGACCGTTGCCCAGGCGCTTGGAGTCGACCTTGGTGTCGATGATCTCACCCACCGCGAGGATGTCGGCCGAGGTTTCCACCAGGGTCACCATGACCACGATGCACATCGACAGGATGGCGGCGAAATGGAAGGTCGGCATGCCGAAATGAAACGGCGCTGGAAAGCCGAACATCGGCCCCTGGGTGACCATGGAGAAGTCGGCCATGCCCAGGAACACCGCGATGATCGTCCCCACCACCATGGCCAGCAGGATCGACAGCCGCGAGATGGTCGCGCTGCCGATCTTGCTCAGCAGCAACACCAAGACCAGGGTGATCGCCGCCAGGCCGATATTGGCCATGCTGCCGAAGTTTTCCGCATGGCTGTTGCCACCCATGGCCCAGCGCGCGGCCACTGGCATCAGGGTCAGGCCGATGGTGGTGATCACGATGCCGGTGACCAGCGGCGGAAAGAACTGGGTGATGCGTGAAAACACCGGAGTGATCAGCAGACCGATCAACGAGGCAGCGATCACCGCCCCGAGAATCGACTGGAAGCCCCCTTCGCCACCGCTGCTGACAATCGCCACCATGGTCGCCACACCCGAGAAGGACACGCCCTGGACCAGCGGCAGCTGACAGCCGAAAAACGGCAGGCCAAGGGTTTGCAGGAGAGTCGCCAGGCCACCGGCGAACAACGACGCCGCGATCAGCAAACCGATGTCCGCCGGTGCCAGGCCGGCGGCCTGGCCGACGATCAAAGGCACCGCAACGATACCGCCATACATGGTCAGAACATGTTGCAGGCCGTAGGCCATATTCGCGCCAAGACCCAGGTTTTCATCTTCAGGCCGTTGCGGTGAAACGGAGGGCGTTTTCATGGTTGGGGGGTTCCCTGGTTTTTGTTATGGGGCACACTGTATTCAACAGTAGAGACAAATGTCTATAGAGTTGTATACACTTTATTCGGCACTGCCCGACCTCATAAACCCGCGCCACCCGATAGCCAGCCCCCGCCTTTCACCTCCCGAACACCGTCCCAGACACCCTGATAGAATCCCACCTCCAAGGGCGCCCACCCAGGCAATGCCCTTCGTCTACGCATGGAAGCGCTTGAATGAATCATCTATGGCAAACCTTTATCCTCGCCTACGGCAGCTTCCGCACAGTCATAGTGCTACAGGGCTTCGCGATTGCAGTATTCGGTGCCTGTTTCGCCGATAGCCTGTGGCAAGGGTTCTGGTTTGCCCTTGGGACATTCGCCTTGTTCATCAGCGGTGGCCTGCTGTTTGGCTTTCTACCCATGGCACTGGTGTTTACCCCGCTGTACGCCCTGCTCTGCGCCAAGGGGCTTGCCAACTGGCTCAGCAGCCTGTTGCTGGGATTGACGATTGCTGGAGTGCTCTGCCTGCACCCAGCCTTGCGCCTGCTGATGCCGCTTTGGCTGCTGGACAGTGCGTTGATTGCGCTGCTGACTCACTGGACGTATCGCCGCCAGCTGAAGGATGGTTATGAGCGGACGCCTCTATGGCATTGACCCTGAGCCGCCTCTTTACTCGGTATTCGCCCGTCAAGGATTGTGGTGACACAACTCAGCAGACAGCCGCCCAGAGACACTTAGGGGACTTTGCTCAGCAAAAGACTGCTCAGCCAGGAAGGAATCGCCACGTGAACAGATGCTTTTCGATCCTGATCGGCCCTGCGTTGTCGATGCTGGCGTCCAGCGCCCAGGCCGCGCCGGTCTGCGGCGACTTCCTGGCACAGATCGGCAACAAACCCGCCTATATCGAGTTCCTCGAATGTCACGCCGAACCCGAGTTGCAGACCAAGCCGCTGCGCGCCACCTATCGCCTGGCGGGGCGCGATGCCCAGGCTGCCGAACGCTACCTGGGCGAGCAGTTCCAGATGCCCTCCCTGCGGCGCTCCTGCTGCGTCTGGGATGCGCCGCCAGGCTTCTACCGCGATCCGCGCAACCAGCTGGGCTACAGCCTATTCATGGGTTCGGCGGAAACCTTCGTCGATCGCCGCGAAGCCTGGGGGGATATCGACTATTTCTACCTGACTATCGACCTCAACATCGAAGAACCCTGAAGCCCGGGCCGATCAGGCCGGTTGCGGCAGCGCCAGCAATTCGCCGAGGACCTCTCGCAGCCGCGGATGCTGCGGGACCCGAATGGCAAACTCGTTCTGCAACAGAGCAATCAGCTCGTCGGGGTCGGTGATCTGCCGCCGCTCGCTGTCCTGGCCCAGGCGATGCACGGCGTAGCTGCCGTTGTGAAGGGTCCGGCGCAGGCCTGCACCCGTCAGCGCGACCTTCAGCTGGCCGAGAAACGGCGAGTTCTTGTGGGTCGACACGAACCAGTTACCCATTTCGTAATCCACGGCTTCCTGCCGCTGCAGGTCGAATACATACATCGCCCGCCACTCGCCGGCGATCTTGGCGCGCAGGGTGTAACTGCCGTCACGCTCGGTGATGCGATAGGGCTCGTGGGGCGTGGCCTGCTCGTCCTCGGTATCGAGCAGCAGCGGCGCAGTGGGCACCATGCCGCCAAAGCCGACATCCGCGACATAACGCACGCCATCCAGGGTCAGCAGCACCAAACGGTGGGCGCGCGCGGACCAGGCATCTTCCGGCCCGCCCATCACCACCCGCCCGGTAATGCCGCGCGCCTCGTAGCCCAGGTGCTGCAACAGCACCTGGTACATCTGGTTGAGCTCGTAGCAATAGCCGCCACGGCCCTCATGCAGGACCTTGTGCTCCACCGAGGCCAGGTCGATCGGCACCGGAACGCGCAACAGGGTCGACAGGCTTTCGAAGGCGAAGGTGCTGGTATGGCGCAACTGCAGCTCGCGCAGGGTCGCCAGGGTCGGCGGCGGCGCGCTGTCGTAGCCGAGCCGTTGCAGGTAAAGCGCGAAGTTCATCAGGAGGGGCTGACTCATGGGGTTATCCTTATGCATGAGGTGTCGCGTATCGGCGCTATGTATAAGCCATAAAAGCCCCGAACCGACAATTGATTTGGCCAATATCCCTGCTCGAAACAGCCCGTTAATGGACCTCCTTCATTGCCGGAAAAAAACCTGCCATATCAACCAGAAGTCGCGCAACGCATCCTGCATCCGGAGGCGCAACAGGCAGGAATCGCGCGTCATGAACCAGACCGAGGCAACGCCTCGAACACCAGCTGGGTTACCCGAATTAGAACCGAGTGCCCGGAGGCATAGGCAACAGGCTGTCAGCGATCCGAGCGGGCCAGCGGCTCGCTGACGCTCTCGATCGCCACCTGATTGCGTCCGGATTTCTTGGCCTGGTACAGCGCGGCATCGGCGTGTTCGAGGAAGGCTTCGATGCTGTCGTGCCCGTTCGGCACGAAGCAGTAGCAACCCAGGCTGAGGGTGACCCGACCGAAGGGCGAGCCGGTATGCGGGATGTTTTTCTCCATGACGCTGCGACGAATCTGTTCAGCCATGGCGAGAGCGCCCGGCATCTCGGTGTCGGGCAACAGGACCACGAACTCCTCCCCGCCATAACGCACCGCCAGGTCGGCCTTGCGCTGGCAGCAGTCCCTCAACACCTGCGCCACCTCGGCCAGGCACTGGTCCCCGGCGACATGGCCGTAGGTGTCGTTGTAACGCTTGAAGAAATCGATATCGAGCATGATCAGGCTCAGCGGGCTCGCCTGTCGCCCTCCGCGCCCGAACTCGGTCTCCAGCGCCCGCTCGAACAGCCGGCGATTGGCCAGGCCGGTCAGGCTGTCATGGGTCGCGATCACCTCCAGCGCCGCCTGCGCGGTCCGCAGGTCAGCCTCGATGCGCTCGCCGTTGCGCACCTGATGCACGAAGACCCAGCCGAACAGGCCGATCCCCAGCACCACCAGGGCAACGATGCCGCTGGACTGGTAGGCGCTGGCGTACCAGTCCTTGAGCACCGCATCCTTCGAGCTGGCCGCGCCGACCACCAGCGGGTAAGCCTCCAGCTGGCGATAGCCGTAGAGCCGCATCTTCTTGTCGACCAGCGAACTAATCATCGCAGTGCCCGAAGGCGACTCGGGCAAATACCTGCTGAAAATCTCCCCGCGCGCCAGGGACGCGCCGATCTGCCGCTCCTCCAGCGGGCGTCGCGCCAGCAAGGTGCCATCGGACAGGGCAAGGAACATGCTGCCGTTGTCATCGATGTCGAAGCTTTTGAAGAACTGGTCGAAATAGGCCAGCCTGATGCCGGCCATCAACACGCCTTCGAAATTGCCCTGCCTGTCATTCAGGCGCCGCGACAGCGGAATGATCCACTCGCCGCTTTCCCGACTGCGGATGGCCGGGCCGACATGAGCCAGCAAGGAGGTGTTCTGCTGATGGAAGCGGAAGTAGTCCCGGTCGACCACCCCCTCGCCAAGCGGTATCTGATTGGACGAGGTGACGACCCACTGCCCCGTCTGATCGAACAAGTACAGGCTATGCAGTTGCTTGAGCGCCAGAGCCCTCTGCGCAAAGATCTTCTGCAAGAAAGGCTTCTGCGCCGGGCCGTAACCGTCTTTCTGAATCCAGTCGGCCAGGCTGGCCAGCACCAGATCGGCCTCGACGAAGGTATCTTCGGCCTGCTGTGCCATGGCCCTGGCCAGGTTCGACGAAGCGACCTGCGCCCGCGCCATATCGTAGTGATAGGACTGCGCCAGCTGCAGGTAAAGCAGGCCGCACAGGCACAGGCAAACCATCGCAATGAATAGCACCGCGGCCTTGAGCAGCGGAAGCCGCTTCAAGGTTCGATCGGAAGAATGGTGAGGATCGTGAATCGGGATAGGCAAAGCATCATCCTGGCAGGGTATGGCATGCGATGCAGCCGGGCGCCGTTAGTGGCCAATCCTAAGAGGTAATACCGGACAATTCAGGGTGGCACCTTCTGAAAATGTAGAGCATTTTTCTGATGCTCATCAGGGATATATAAGAAACACCTGGTCACAATACAAGCATCGTTATCCTGCAGATGGTCGTGAATCGCTGGTCACCGTCCGCCAAGGTAAAGTACCTTCCGAGACTACACTTACCCTCACATCACGATAGGAAGTCGGAATGAGTAAGTTCGATGAACTCGCCGCAAGGCTGAAACAAAAACAGGACAGCTGGGCCAAGGAAGATATCTCGGCAGACAAGGCTATCGAGCTGTGGCCTGCACAGGTCTATGAGATGTACCACCAGGTCGAGACTTGGCTGACACCCTTGTCAGAGGTCGGCCTGAATATCCGGCGCGTCCCCACTCGCGTATTCGAGAGCCATCCCTCTGGCGCCACCTTCAATTACGCCATTGATCAACTGCTGATCGAGGGCAACCATAAAAGTATCCTCCTCGACCCCATCGCCCGCTTCACCACGGGTGGCGCCGGGCATGTCGAAATCCACGGCAAAGGCCCGGAACGCTACATGCTGCGCAACGGCAGCGAGCATGGTGAGGGACACTGGCTGATCCAGACGGTTCCCGGCTCGGGTAAAACCAGGCCGGACCCGCTCGAACTCAATGAAGACACCCTGCTGTCGGTGATCCAGGAAGGCCTGGATCTCTGACCCCCGCCCAAGCGACTGCCCCTCGGGCAGTCGCCCCGCTGAAGCCGGCAGCTAGACCCGCCGCGCCGCACAATAGGCCACTATCACCTGGGACAACGCAGCCACTATGCCCTGATCGGCGTCCCTGGCCGTGAACAGCCGAAACTCCGCATCAGGCAGTGCCGGCAACCCATGCTCAGCCCCTAACACCGCAAGCCCCTGCCCCAACTGACTGGTGGCTATCGGCGCCACCGCGAACCCGGACAGGGCCGCCGTGCGCAACGCTGCGTTGCTGGGGCAAAGCATTGCCGTGCGCTGGGCGATTCCCGCTTGCGCCAGACGCTGCAGAGCCACCGCCCGATAAGGGCATGGCTCGGGAAACAGCGCCAGCGGCAAGGGTGTCGGCAAGCGGCCGACTAGGTACGCGGAGCTGGCCCATACCAGTGGCTCCTGCCACAACAGCAGGCCCAGCTCACGGGTTTCACACAGCGAGCCGATGACCAAATCAAGAGCGCCCTGCTGCATGCGCTCCAGCAGCGTGCCGGGAATATTCACCTGGATATCGATTTCCATGCCCGGGTACTGCGCCGCGAACTCCTGCAAAAGGCGTAGCAGGCGGGGCTCGACAAAGTCCTCGGACATGCCGATCCGCACCCGGCCGTGAAACGGCGAACGCGTCAGCTCGGCCCAGGCATCGCGGTTCAAGGCGAGGATGGCGCGGGCATAGGCCATCAGGCGCTCGCCATCGGCGGTCAGATGCTGGGAGCGCGTGGTACGGGTCAGCAGCGGCTTGCCAACCTGCTCTTCCAGGCGCCGCAGATGGCCGCTGACCGCCGACTGCGTCAGGTGCAGCCGTTCGGCGGCACGGCTGAAGCCTTCCTCGTCCACCACCGTCACAAAGGTCTTGAGCAACAGAACATCAAACATATAGAGATACGTGATTAATAAGCCATTTATTTACGATTTATATTCCGTTAAGCGCTATGTTGCAATGCCCGGCATTCCTCCTCCGAGATGCCCTCATGACCCGCCTGCTGCATATCCAATGCTCCCCCCGCAAAGAGCGCTCCGCCTCGCAACAAATCGCCCGCGGTTTTATCGACCGCTACCAGACCCACCATCCCCACACCGAAGTCAGCACCCTGGACCTGTGGAGCCTGGAGCTGCCGGAGTTCGACCAACACGCCATGGACGCCAAATACGCCGGCCTGCAAGGCATAGCCCTGTCCCCCGACCAGCAAGACGCCTGGAACACCCTCGAAACCCTCGCCGCCCATCTGCACAACGCCGACCTGCTGGTACTTTCCGTGCCCCTGTGGAACTACAGCATCCCCTACAAGCTCAAGCACTTCATCGACCTGGTCACCCAGAAAGACATCCTCTTCAGCTTCACCGCCGAACACGGCCTGCGCGGCCTGCTGCACAACAAAACCGCGGTCGTCGCCTACGCCCGCGGCCTCGACTTCTCAGCGCAATCCGACACACCGGCGGAACGCTTCGACTTCCAGAAGCCCTACGTCGAGGCCTGGCTGAAGTTTGTCGGCGTCACTCAGGCGCACGCACTGATCGTGGAAAAGACCATCCTGGGGTATGAGGTGGATCAGAAAGCGCGGCAGGAAGCGGTGCAGCGGGCGTGGGAGTTGGCGGATAGGCTGCGATGATTCAAATGCAAATGAGATTCGGCTCTGAACTGGCCTAATGATCCCGGACACCTCTTTAGGGCGATATGATTAGCCCATTCAGGAGGTTCCATGCAAGAACGTAAGACCTACACCCGCAAGTTCAAGCTGCGTGCTACCAGCATGGTGCTTGACAACAATTGCTCGGTTCCCAATGCCTGCGCATCGATGGATGTGGGCCTACAACCCTGCGCCGCTGGATCGATCAGGTACGTAAAGAGCGTCAAGGCCAGGCTGTGGCAGGTACCAAGGCGATCACCCCGGAGCAGAAGGAGCTGCAGGCGTTTACTGGATTCCGGGTTACGAAATATTGGAAGGACATGGCCTTCAGGTCGTGCTGGCCAATGCCCAAGAAGCCCGCGCAGTACCAGGCCGCAAACCGACGTGAATGACGCACAGTGGACACAACGACCCCATGCCTGCGGATTGCTTCGAGCCAGCTTTCACCCCGATCGAGATATCTCGGCCTTGCGCAGCTATCTGAGGCTGCGGGAGCGTCATCTCGACTATGCCGCAGCACATATCCAGCACATGCAAAAAGCGCTGACGCATATGAATCTGCAACTGCACCATGTCGTGACGGACATCACCGGGGTAACCGGTATGCGAATAATCCGTGCCATCGTGGCGGACGAGCGAAGACCCTCGGTGTTTGCTGCCATAAGTGACGCCCGTTGCAAAGCAGGCTAAGCACAACAACAGCTGACAATAAAAGCTCATGTAGACACTGGCCATGCTCTTCGCACACCTGATTGACTCATACGACCACAACTGTCTGTTCCAATACCAATTGGACCATGACATTGGCCGATACCCTTTTTCTCAAACTGCGCGAACACTTCTACCCATATCGCTTCGTCACTCTGACTATAGCTATGGGAGATTTTAACCAAGGACCTTAAAAGAATGATGCTTAAGCTGAGTTTCAGCACGGTGCTCCTGACCAGTTGGAGACACTCAATGCTCTGTCACCGTCACTCGAACATGGTGGCCTGCACCTTGACTAAAAACCAATACCCATAAGAAATTAAAATAATTTCGCCCGTAGTTTTCGGGCAATAAGTTTAAAAAAATAGCCTGGAGCTCTATAAATCCGATCCCAACGACCAACATTACAAGTATAACAATCACTCGACCCACAAACATTCATTTTGCGATCTTGCTTAAGCGCAGCATAATCGATTTCATAACACTCTTTCGCTGGCGCAATAATTGAATATGCATTACCAATGAATCCGGTCGTGAGAATTTGATTTTTGACATATAGCGAATAAAACTTATAAAATGAATTTGAACAGAGCCCAGAATCTGGACGCCTGAACAATTTCACTTCATTACTCGCATCCTTATAATAGGTTGATACAAGCCTTGGAAAAACAGCAAGTGATAAAAGTCCAAGATCAGCCTCTGCCAAGTGCGTCGTTGTAAATCCTGGGCTACTACCAACACATCCGACCAGCATGCACTTTCCATGAGCATCAATTATTTTTCTAATCGGCTCGTATGCGGGTGATTTCTCATCATGACCATTAGTTATATACTCTGCAAGCTTACCAATTGCAACATAGGAACACATTGGATGACGACTCCGAAAAGCATCAGCACGCTTTATCATTGCATTGGGTAGCGCACCAGCATAACTCTTCTTTTGCAGATCAAAAGCATCTTCAACTTTGGGCTTCCTAATAAAGACCCCATCTGTAAAAGCCAGTGAAACAATAGTACCTTCGGGACCTACAGCATTTAAGAGCGCGTCTATAAATACATCCGCCCCCCCCGTGATTCGCCCGACAGCACCTAAGCTGGCTCTCAGAAGAATGGTATCACCAGAACAAACACCCATCCTCGAAAATTCTTCAACGAGTTCTTTTTCTGAAATTTTTGTCATATGCTTTTACCGAGACCTTTAGCAGCTTTATATTGTAAAACAGAGTGCGCTACATATAGCAGCGAGAACGAAAAGACATGAAAAATAATGGCCAATTTATAATCATTAAAAACAATATAACCGAGAAAAAAAGATCCTATCGAAAGAAAAAGCCTCAACACTTGCCAAGCAAGATCAATGGATTGCATACCAGCCAGCAAAACCGTTTGACTAAGCGGGGAAGATAATGCTTGAAAAAAAACCATTATGGAAACTATAGATGCAATTTCTCCCGACGTCCTCCACTGCTCTCCAAAAACAAAAGAAAATAACCAAGGGCCAAAAAATAGTACGGGGAGAACTGGAACAGTGGCAAAGAGAGCCAGTTTGGAAAGCGTTTTTAGAAAAAGCTCGCGACAATTACCATTTTCTTTATAAGCAAGCGCTGCTTCGCTTCTAAAAACATCTCCAACCGCACCACCAACAAGTGATATTGGAGCCGAAAGAGTTTTTTCCGTTAATGAGTAAAAGCCTGCTATAGCAGGACCAAAAAACATACTTAACAAGAGCAAAGGCATCTGCCCTGAAGCCACATTAGCCAGTTGACCAAGTATCAAATACTTTGGAAAAACCGAGTACTTTCTACCTATGGCAGCGATTCGGCTTCGACTAATTTTTTCAAGCTCACCCTTATCTTCACGATAGACAAGCCTCCCCAAGAGGCCTGTTGAGATAATCAATCCCCCAAGCTGGCCCGCAACCATGCCGGCACCACCCATACCGGAGTAGCCCGCTCCGAGTTGCCCCGAGGCGACTCCGGCACTTTGTACCATTCGGCTAAACGCCATACGCTTATAGTACCCTTTTCGATTATTCCAACAATTCAGGCTCTGATAAACCCCCATAAATAACGTAGAAACCGGAATAAAGTAAAGCCAACCTGAAATACTGGGACTCTTTAATAAAGTCACGATCTGCTCATTAAAAACACAGACAAACAATAGTAGGACGCCACTAACAATTAAGCTTAGCACGATAGATAAAGCAACAACGTTGATAGCATCACTATCCTCCTCAGGAAGTATAATGGCCAACTCATATCGACCGGTAACTAGAACAGCAAAAATTGAGGCAACCGCCATATACAAAGCAAATATACCAAAATCTTCTGGCGTATATAGTCGCGACAAAATAGGGCTTATTGCTATCGGAATAGCTTGAGCAATACCTGTACCCGTCATTAATATAATGACATTTCTAACAAAAAGATTTTTATGGAAAAATCGCTGAACCATCTATTAAGCTCCTGTAATATAGGCACTATAGCGCACGAACGAACCTCCTGAAAAGCAGGACATCAAGGGGTAGGCAAGTGACTATGCATGTGATAGCGGGCTGCGGAAAAACTAGTATGTTCACCAACTCTCCACTCACTCGATCTCCCCTACCGCTGGTTCGTATTGCAATAACAGATATGTGGCGCTTCAAAGTGAATGCCTTCAAAGACATTTCCGAATGTCCGGGTGATCGTTGATGCTGATCACCACCTTGGCTTTGCAACGATGCACGAAGCCGAGCATTCACTCGTAACTCTCAAACGGGAAGCTACGCCATAGTCGATGACTTACCAGTAAGGCGGGTCCATGCAATGGAAAGTATGAGTACGGTCGTAGCATTCAAGCCAGGACAGATTTTGACGTAGGTGCCGGACAGATGCCGCCAGCCAGGTGGCCGAGAGATTTCTTCGATCCGCAGCATATTGATCGCTAGACCGACGGAGACAACACCGAACCTCTGCCCAGCCACCTTGTCGGCAAAGATATGGTGCTGCTGGTAGAAGCACTAGGTGACTACTGAGGTCGGTGAGGGTTTAGGGGCGGGTCACCTTCTCCTAGCACGACCTGGGCGCCCATTTGAACTGGGTCACGAACTCTTCCGGGGGGGGCTGCACGACACTAGGTTGCCGTTGATGTCGTTGAGGACCTCTACGGGCGCAACCTGGCCTGAGCCGCATGAAATAGAGCTCAGCACAGCCGGCAAACTTCGACGCAAACACTCACTAAGAAGGGGGGACGAGCAGAATGAGACGGTCGGCCAGGCAGGGTTTGCCACCCACTCAAGGGATGAGTGCAGGCATTAAAACCGTATATATAAACAATTATTATACCTGCTGCGCTTTGAGCACAAAGCGAGAGCCTTGGCAGGACTTCTGGGTAGTCTGTACTCCGACCGTTCTTTTTACTTCGTTGATGAGATTTCTTTGGCACTGCTTTCGCCCACGCCTACAACTGCAACCGACTCGCCCGGCTGCTCAGGCCAACGTGCATGTGATCTTCTTGAACCCATTCTAATCCACGCAGGCATTCTGCCCCCCACCAAACCATTCTGACGACGAGCGCTAGGTATAATGCGCAAAAGCTGTTGCTCAGTGACAGACTCCCATTGGTACAGTAGCCAATAGTGTCAAGAGGGGATGCGGCGCCATCGAGGCAGACTTTGAAGCCCTAAGCGTTGATCATTCGTCCGACAAATAGGCTGTTCGCCCGGACATTTCCAAACGAACCCCAGCCGTCGATCGGTGAAGGCTGTGCAATGGCGGCAGGCCGTCTGGTAAATCGCCGTCATTGCGGTTGATGATGACACCCGCTCAGTTCGCTCGCTCGATCACATCTAACTGACCAAGCTCTGCTTCACATCGCCACCTCAATGTGCTGCCGGTTTCCGGGCGAAGGCCTGGCTCTCTTGGTAGACTTGCGCACCTTCGCGAAAATAGACGTATTTGTGCCAGGTATCTAACCGAGCCATCGTTGCGCTTTCGTACTCTGATCATTGCCATAGTTGACTGGTACAATTCCGAAAGTGGTTCGGTACGTTGTGCCAACGACATCGATTAACACCTGAAAACAAAAAACGCTATAACCGTGAGAGAAATGGTACCAAACACTCATACTAGCCAAGTAAATTCAATCTCTACGCTGTCCCGGCGGTTTAGCGTTGCTCCGATGATGGACTGGACCGACCGCCACTGCCGCTTCTTCCTGCGCCTGCTCTCCAAGCACGCCCTGCTCTACACCGAGATGGTCACCACCGGTGCGCTGCTCAATGGCGACCACGAGCGTTTTCTGCGTCATGACGAGTCCGAGCATCCCTTGGCGTTGCAGTTGGGTGGCAGTACGCCGTCGGATCTGGCGGCTTGTGCACGGATGGCGCAGGAGCATGGTTACGACGAGGTGAACCTCAACGTCGGCTGTCCGAGCGATCGGGTGCAGAACAATATGATCGGCGCGTGCCTGATGGGGCATCCGGGCTTGGTGGCCGATTGTGTGAAGGCGATGCGCGATGCGGTGAGCATTCCGGTGACGGTCAAGCATCGGATCGGCATCAATGGCCGCGACAGTTATGAGGAACTGTGCGATTTCGTCGGCCAGGTGCGCGAGGCTGGCTGCACCAGTTTTACCGTGCATGCGCGGATCGCGATTCTTGAGGGGCTGTCGCCGAAGGAGAACCGTGACATTCCTCCCCTGCGTTATGACGTGGCGGCACGGCTGAAGGCGGATTTCCCCGAGCTGGAGATCATCCTCAATGGCGGCATCAAGACCCTGGAAGCCTGCCATGAGCACTTGCAGACCTTCGACGGGGTGATGCTGGGCCGCGAGGCCTATCACAACCCGTATCTGCTGGCGGAGGTGGATCAACAGTTGTTCGGCAGCACGGCACCGGTGATTTCCCGGGCCGAGGCGCTGGCGCAGTTGCGGCCTTATATCGCCAGGCACCTGGCCACGGGTGGCGCCATGCACCACATCACTCGCCATGTACTGGGGCTGGGCACCGGTTTTCCGGGGGCGCGCAAGTTCCGCCAACTGCTCTCGGTGGACATCCACAAGGCCAAGGATCCGTTGGCGCTGCTGGATCAGGCGGGGCAATTGCTCGAAGGCCGTTAACGGTCGCGCGGGTTGAACCTGACGAGTGTTTTGGCATCGTAGTAAACGGATAACGCCCCAGCATTCAAACAGCTGTTTTTCAGGTTGTTGCCCTTGGGGCTTGTTTAGGCATCCGGTTACGCATTCGCGCCCTTGAGCGGCTGTCAGCGCTCGGGTAATGTCAACAGACCCACAGGACAGAGCACTCTCATGACTTCCAAGCTGGAACAACTCAAGCAATTCACCACCGTGGTTGCCGATACTGGCGACTTCGACGCTATCGCCCGGGTCAAACCGGTAGACGCCACCACCAACCCTTCCCTGCTGCTCAAGGCCGCGGCCATTCCGGGTTACGCCGAGCTGCTGAACGCCAGCGTCAGTGACGTCAAGGGCGATATCGGCCTGGCCAGCGACCGTTTTGGCGTCGCGGTGGGCAAAGAGATCCTGAAGGTGATCCCGGGCCGCATTTCCACCGAAGTGGATGCGCGCCTGTCGTTCGACACCGACGCCATGCTCAAGCGCGCCCATCGCCTGATCGAGCTGTATGACAAGGCCGGCATCGGCCGTGACCGTGTACTGATCAAGATCGCCTCCACCTGGGAAGGCATCCGCGCGGCCGAGCAGCTGGAACGCGAAGGCATCCAGACCAACCTGACCCTGCTGTTCTCCTTCGCCCAAGCGATCGCCTGCGCCGAGGCCGGCGTATTCCTGATCTCGCCGTTCGTGGGCCGTATCTACGACTGGTACAAGAAGGCCAGCGGCAACGACTACACCGGCGCCGACGATCCGGGCGTGCAGTCGGTGACCCGCATCTACAACTACTACAAGGCCAATGACTACAAGACCGTGGTCATGGGCGCCAGCTTCCGTAACCTGAACCAGATCGAGCAACTGGCCGGCTGCGACCGCCTGACCATCAGCCCCGACCTGATCGAGAAACTGGCCGCCGATACCGGCAAGCTGGAGCGCAAACTGGCTCCAGGCCACGCTGGCGAAGCCCGCCAGAGCCTGAACGAAGCACAGTTCCGCTGGGCCTCCAACGAAGACGCCATGGCCACCGAAAAACTGGCCGAAGGCATCCGTCAGTTCGCCCGCGACCAGGAAAAACTCGAGGCGCTGCTGGCCGCCAAGCTCTGATCGAGCGAGCGCCAACGCAAAAAGGGCGGACCCTCGCGGGTCCGCCCTTTTTTATGCGCTGACGCTTTTATCGGATCAGTGACGCTCCAGGGCGTTCACCAGATCATGGAACGCCTCGCGGTTGGAGTCGTTCAAGCCCATGAGGATCTTGTGCGCTTCCAGCACCTTGAGCCGCACCACCTCTTCCGACTGATCCTGGGATGGCAGGTCGGTCAGGCATTCCGGGCATGGGATCGGACGGTCAACGATGTTGAACACCTGATCGAAGCCCATGGACTGCAGCAGCCGGGTGATGTCTTCGTGGGTGGTGACGACGGTCGGCAACAGGCCGACCTTCTGCCGCGACAGGATCGACAGCTTGGCCAGCAGGCCCAGGGTGGTGCTGTCGATGCTGCGGGTTTCGGTCAGGTCGATCACGATCGCCGAGAAGTTCAGCGCCGTGAAGATCCGCTCAATAGTCGCATCCAGCGCCGAACACAGGGTCAGGCGCACTTCACCGACAAACTTCAGGACGAAGGTGCCGTCCTGCTCGGCGAATTGGATTCTACCGGTACTCATTAAAGATTCCTGCTCAACACCAACAGGGCGATATCATCCGGCATCTCCCCTAGCGTGGCCAATCCAAAAACCTGCCGCAGACCATCCAGGCTGCCGCCTGCCGTTCTCACCCGTTCAGGTAAGGCGGCCTCTTTTTCTTTGAGTGTGGGTTCCGGCAAAAGGTCCAGAATGCCATCAGACATCAGCGTCAAACTGAAGGTCGGGGGCAGTTCCAGAATGTGGTCTTCGTAGGTGGCTTCATTGAACAAGCCTACCGGCAGACCACGCCCTTCCAGGTAACGCACACTGTCTGGCGTGTACAACACAGGCAATGGCAGGTGTCCGCCAATGCTATAGGTCAACAAGCCCGTCTCCTCGTCGATGACGCCACCGACCATTGTCACGTGTTTGCCCAGCTTACAGCTGATCAGGCCACGGTTGATATGGCCAAGGACTTCCGAGGGTTTGAATTCCGGCAAAGTGCCATTGCGCTTGGACTCGAACAGCAAGCGCGTGGTCATGAACTTGAGCAGCACCGTGACAAAGGCCGATGACGCGCCATGTCCGGAAACATCTGCCAGGTAAAAGGCTACGCGGCGCTCGTCGACGCGAAAGTAGTCGACGAAATCGCCGGACAGGTACAACGACGGAATGATCTGGTGCGCGAATTTGAACTGGTCGATGGTCCAGGGGCTCACCGGCAGCATGTTCATCTGCACCTGACGCCCGGCGTTCTGATCTTCCTGCAGCAGGCTCAGGCTGGCTTCGAGCTCACGGTTGGCGGCTTCCAGCTTCTCCCGGTAGCGCTGGTTTTCCAGCAGCAGCCGCGCACGGTCCAGGGCCCGGCGCACCGAGTGCTCCAGCACCGCGAGGTCTTCCAGCGGCTTGATCAGGTAATCCGCCGCGCCCAGGCGCAGGGCCTCGACAGCGTCGTTCATCACACCGGCACCGGAGACCACGATGACCGGGGTTTGCGGTTCGATGTCGGTTACCTGACGGATAAGTTCGAGGCCGCCCATCTGCGGCATGCGCAGATCGCAGATCACCAAGTCGGGCTTTTCCTGCTCGAACACCTGAAGTCCCTGCTGGCCGTTACTGGCCTGCAGGACGCTGAAGCCACTGTCTTCCAAATAGGCCGCGAGGCTCGCGCGCACTACTTCGTCGTCATCGATTATCAGCAGCGTGGCACTGGTTTTTGGCATGTGGGCAAACGGCGCCAGAATTAGGTTGGCGTAGGTGGCTGGGCACAATGCCTTGGCACACACTACTGGATTCGCTTTCTAGCCACTCTGGAAACGGAGCCAGGGCCCGTAGCCCTGCACGCTCGACCATTCAGAGGTGCCCTTCTAAGGCGCAGACGGTACTCCCATCCGCGGGGCGTTTCAAGCTCATGCCGATGGTCGCTGGACGTCTTTACACCTCAAATCACCGGGAGTTATAAGAACGGACAAATCCGCAACTTAAACGCAGGATGGAGCCTATGAGCCCAAACGATCGTGACTACAGTGAAAAGCGCGATTACATCCGTATGCGGGTGGATGCCGAGGTCACTCTGATCCACCAGGGCCAGGTGATTCCAGCCGTCTGCATCGACCTTTCCAGCACTGGCATGCAGGTTCAGGCCACACGCTCATTCAAGGTCGGCGACCGGCTCAGCGTGCGTATCGATTCCGAGCACGCCGCCCTCAGGGGACTGGAAGCGGACACAGAAGTGGTGTGGGTCAGCGAGCTGGAAGGCAATGGCCAGAAACTTGGCCTTACAATCCTGAAGATGAACTGATGCTGAAACCCATGAAAAAGGCGGCCTCGAGGCCGCCTTTTTCATGACTGGATCAAGGCTTAAAAATCGTCTTCGACCTTGCCGTCCTTGACCTTGAATTCGCGGTTCTGCAGGTAGGCATTGCGAATGAAGGTGTACTTGTCGCCACTGATCAGCTTCTCGCTCGACAGCAGGCTGGCACGGGTGTCGACGATGTCCAGGGCAAACGCGCTGTTACGCACCGGCACGTCGTTCACATAACGGTAGGGTTCGGTGAAGCTGTCCACATACTTGGCCGGCGCGTCGCGCAGGGTGCTTGGGCCGAGGAGCGGCAGCATCACGTAAGGACCGCTGCCGACGCCCCAGTAACCCAGGGTCTGGCCGAAGTCTTCATCATTACGTTGCAAGCCCATCTTGGTGCTCACATCGAAGAAGCCCGCCACGCCGATGGTGGTGTTCATCAGCAGCCGTGCGGTGTCAACGGCAGCGGCATGGGGCTTGGCTTGCAGGATATCGTTGGCCAGGTTGCCGACATCGCCGATGTTACGGAAGAAGTTGTGAATGCCGTCTTCGAGAAATTGCGGCGTTACTGCCTGATAACCTTGTGCCAGAGGCTTCAACGCATAGGTGTCGATGGTGTCGTTGAAGGTGAAGATCGGGCGGTTGATGCTTTCCCACGGATCCTCTTCCGCAGCCTGGGCCAAAACAGGCACCAGCAGCATGCCGGCACACATAAGCTGAGCGAAACGATTGCTCCAGCGCATAGCAAAAACTCCTTGGATTGTACTGTCGCGGGCGCTATGCCCTGGCGGTAAGCGGGCTAGTATAAGTCGGATATATCCATTTATGCAGCACTGGCACAGTGCTTAGCCCTCTTGCCCCTCGTTTGCAGGGGCTGTTCACAGGGCTGTCACCCAACGGTCATCTGTCATCGATACCCTTGCAAGGTATTTCAGGGACGTCACGATGCCTCACGCCGAAGCCTTGCCTGTATCCGCCCCCACCTTGACCGCCGTGCTCTTTGGCCTCAGCGGCTGCCTGGTGGATTTCGGCGCGCGGATGCGCCTGCACAGCGCCGATCACCCGGTCCTGGAACAGGCCCACGCCACCCATGGCGCCCTGGACATCCTGCACAGCCTGCAACACCAGGGCGTACCCTGCGCCTGGCTCGACGAGTTGCCCGCCACGCTCAGCCAGAGCCTGGCGAGTTCACTACCCAACTGGGTCACCCCCTCCCCCAACACCGGCTCCCGCTGGCCCGCGCCCGACGCCTGCTGGCAGGCGCTGATGACCTTGAGTGTCAGCCGCCTGGACGGCTGCGTGCTGGTCAGCGGCGAACCGCGCCTGCTGCAATCGGGCCTCAATGCCGGCCTGTGGACCATCGGCCTGGCGTCCTGCGGCTCGCTCTGCGGCATGAGCCCGGCGCAATGGCAGGCATTGAGCGTGCAGGAGCGCGAGCTCAAGCGCGGCAAGGCCACCCTGCATCTGTTCAGCCTCGGCGTGCACTCGGTGATCGATCATCTGGGCGAGCTGCCGACCTGTCTGGCGGACATCGGCCAGCGTCGCCTGAAGGGTGAAAAACCCTGACTTGATCAAGATCATGCACATTGCCCGCGAGTGGATTACGCTAAGGTTCAGACATGGACCTTTAGCGAATCGGCGCGGTCCATGGCTGTGCCTATCAATGAAGGGAGAACGCCATGCCTGCCCGCGAACTGCAAGAACAGCTCAATACCCTGCGCGAGCAATTGGAGCAGAACCCACCGCTTTCGGAAGCAGAACGCGCCAATCTGCAGGAATTGATGCAACAGATCGAGCTCGAGCTCAAACTGGAAAACGCCACCCAGGACACCAGCCTGGCCGACGGGGTCAACCTCGCCGTCGAACGCTTCGAGCTTGAACACCCCGCCATTGCCGGAACCTTGCGCAACATAGTGCAAACCCTCGGCAACATGGGGATTTAACCCCTTACAGACAAAAAAAGCCCCGCTACCAGAGCGGGGCTTTTCATTACTGGCGAACCAGCCGGAAGTTGGCGAAATTCGCGGTTTCGGTGCTGCGATAGGGGTTGATGTCCAGACCACCGCGACGCACATAACGCGCGTACACCGTCAGCTTCTCCGGCTGCAGCAAGCGCTGCAGGTCGAGGAAAATCCGCTCCACGCATTGCTCATGGAAGTCCGAATGCTGACGGAAGCTCACCAGGTAGGCCAGCAGGCTGGCGTGATCCAGAGCCGGGCCACGGTATTCCACCACCACACTGCCCCAGTCCGGCTGGCTGGTGACCGGGCAATTGGATTTGAGCAGATGGCTGTGCACGCTCTCCTCGACGGTCCGCGACCTGTCGCACTGCAGCAGCTCCGGACGTGGATGTTCATAGCTGCTGACGCTGATATCCAGCTCATCGATGCAGGTACCCGGCAAGGCCACCACGCCTTCCGCCTCCACTTCGCCCAGGCTGCGGATCCGCACGCCCACCGGCTTGCCGGCCGCCGCCGAGAGGTCGGCACGCAAGGTTTCTTCCAGGCTCTGGCGATCCGCGAAAGGGGTCTGGTTCAGCGAGTTGAGGTACAGCTTGAACGACTTCGACTCGATGATGTTCGGTGAATCCGCCGGAATGCTGAACTCGGCGATGGCCACCACTGGTTTGCCGGAAGGCAGCAGCCAGGACAGCTCGAAGCAGTTCCAGAAGTCCACGCCTTTATAAGGCAGGGTGTTAGCGCTCAGGCCCAGCTCGGCCCATTTTGCCGCCCGCGGGATCGGGAACAGCAAGGACGGTGTGTAGGTGGAGACGTATTCACTGGACTTGCCCAGCGGCGAATGTTCGGCTGCGGGATGCATGGCGGAAACCTGACTGAAGAATCAGGCGATTCTATCAGTCTTTGCCTCCGCCTTTGAGCCCCAGGCGCTTACTGGCTGACGGTCAGCTTGCCGACCATGCCCGCCTGATAGTGCCCCGGGATATTGCAGGCGAACTCCAGGCTGCCGGCCTTGCTGAAGGTCCAGGTCAGTTCAGCGGTCTTGCCCGGCTCCACCAGCACGCTGTTCGGGTCGTCGTGCTTCATGCCGGGCATCGCGCCATGCCCCATGGCGGCGTGATCCATGGCCTCGGCGGGCATGACCTTGACGGCGGTGGGTGTGAGCATTCCGCTCTGCTGCATCTTCAGCATTTCCTGCTGGTGCTTGGCATGCATGGCCGCATCGCCGAGGTTGAACTCGTGCAGCAGTTGGCCTTTGTTGACCAACACGAAACGCACGGTCTCGCCAGCCTTGATATCCAGGGTCTTGGGGCTGAACGACATGTCGCCCATGACCAGCTCCACCGTACGTGTCGCCTTGGCCGCCGAGGCCGCCTGACCGAAATCGTAGTTCTGCGCCGGCGATGCCCAGGCCGGCGCACCCAATGCCAGCAAACACGCGGCCAACGTCAATGAACGAGGTAAAACACCCTTGGGCAAAAACATAATCGCACTCCAACAAGATGAGGTTCAGCTTGTGTGAAACTCTAAGGCCGCACCGCTGCCAGCCAGCTGACTGCTAGATTACAACTTTGTCAGCTTGTGCCATGCGGCCGTCGCCCAAGGTATAAAGCCCGCGTTCCATTAGCCATGAGCCGCCCATGAAACTGCTGATCGTCGAAGACCAACCGAAAACCGGCCAATACCTGCGCCAGGGCCTGAGCGAGGCCGGCTTCAATGCCGAGTTGGTGGCCGATGGCACCACCGGCCAACACCTGGCGCTGACCGGCGACTACTCCCTGTTGATTCTCGACGTGATGCTGCCGGGCCGCGATGGCTGGCAGATCCTGCAAGCCGTGCGCAGCGCCGGACTGGAGATACCGGTGCTGTTCCTGACCGCGCGCGATGCGGTGGAAGACCGGGTTCACGGCCTGGAGCTGGGCGCCGACGATTACCTGGTCAAGCCTTTCGCCTTCTCCGAACTGCTGGCCCGGGTCCGCAGCCTGCTGCGCCGCGGCAGCTCCACGCCCCAGGAAACCACCCTGCAACTGGCGGACCTGCGCCTGGACCTGATTCGCCGACGGGTCGAGCGCAGCGGCCAGCGCATCGACCTCACCGCCAAGGAGTTCTCGCTGCTGGAAATGCTCCTGCGGCGCCAGGGCGAAGTACTGCCCAAAACGCTGATCGCCTCTCAGGTCTGGGACATGAACTTCGACAGCGACACCAACGTCATCGAGGTGGCGATCCGCCGTTTGCGCCTGAAGATCGATGACGATTACCCGAACAAACTGATCCACACCGTGCGCGGCATGGGCTACGTGCTTGAAGAGCGCCAGGCCTGATGCGCCGCTTGACCCTGAGCGGGCGCCTGGCCCTGTTGTTCGCTGGCTGCACCGCGGTGGTTTCGCTGCTCGCCGGGGTACTGTTCAGCCGTGCCAGCGAAGCGCACTTCATCGAACTCGACCAGCAACTGCTGGAAGGCAAGCTGATCGCCATGCGCAGTGCGCTGCTGGGTGCCGACGACCCGCAGCGTTTTGCCGAACGCAAGGCGCAGTTGCAGGATGAACTCAGCCATCAACCGGACCTGACGCTGCGGGTCACTGGTGTGGACGGCGCCGTCTGGTTCGACAGTGCCAAGGCGCTGCCGGCCGCCCCGGCCCAGCCGACCGGGCTGCACAGCCTGCAACACGAGGGTACCGCCTACCGCATCTACAGCGCGGCCCTGGAGCCTGGCCAGGCCGGCTCGCCAGAGCTGACCCTGATGCTCGACATCACTCATCACCAGCACTTCCTGCAACGCATGCAGCATTTGATCTGGCTGACCGTCGGCCTTTCGGCACTGGCCACTGCGCTGCTCGGGGCCTGGGCGGCGCGCAGCGGTCTGCGTCCGTTGCGGCGGATGAGCGAGGTGGCCGCGGGTGTTTCCGCCAGCTCCCTGACCCAGCGTCTGCCGGAGCAGCAGATGCCCGGCGAATTGGCGGAACTGGCCCATGCCTTCAATGCCATGCTCGGGCGCCTGGACGACTCCTTCCAGCGCCTCTCCGCGTTCTCGGCGGACATCGCCCATGAACTGCGCACCCCGCTGTCGAACCTGCTGACCCACACCCAGGTCACCCTCACCCGCCCACGGGCGCTGGAAGACTATCGCGAAGCCCTGCACAGCAACCTCGAAGAGCTGCAGTGGATGGCCCAACTGGTCAACGACATGCTCTACCTGGCCAAGGCCGACCACGGCCTGCTGACGCCGAAACGCGAGGCCCTGGAGCTCGGTGACGAAACCGACATGCTGCTGGAGTTCTATACGCCGCTGGCCGAAGACGCCGGCATCGCCCTGGGGCGCGAAGGCAGCGCGAACATCCAGGGCGACCGCAGCATGTTGCGCCGCGCCCTTTCCAACCTGCTGGACAATGCCCTGCGCTTCACCCCGGCTGGCGGCGAAGTGCGGGTGCGGCTTGGCGAGACCGTCAAGGGCTCATACCTGCGGGTGGAAAACACCGGTGAAGGCATTCCGCCTGAACGCTTGCCACGGCTGTTCGACCGCTTCTACCGCGCCGACCCGGCGCGCCACGAAGGCAGCAGTGAACATGCGGGCTTGGGGCTGGCCATCACCCAATCGATCATCCGCGCCCATGGCGGGCAGATTCGTTGCGAATCGGCGCAGGGTCGGACGAGCTTTGTGATTGAGTTGCCGAGGCAGGACTAGCGGAGGGTTGGCGAGCAAGCTCCCCGGAGGAGCGAGCTTGCTCGCGATAGCGGTCCTGGATCTTACGAGTAACGCAACGCCGTCGCCGGCTCGACCTTCGCCGCGCGCCAGGCCGGATACAGGGTCGCCAGGAAGCTCAGGACAAAACCCGCGGTACAGATCAGGGCCACGTCGCCGCCCTGCAGCTCGGAAGGCAGGTTGCTGACGAAGTACACGTCGGAACTGAAGATGTGCTGGCCGCTGACCCGCTCCAGCCACCCCACCAGCGCACTGACGTTCAACGCCGCGATCACCCCCAGCACGCCGCCGATCAAGGTACCGACGATACCGATCACCGTGCCCTGAACCATGAAGATCGCCATGATCTGCCGTGGCGTGGCGCCGATGGTGCGCAGGATCGCGATGTCCGCGCCCTTGTCGTTCACCACCATGATCAGCGTGGCGATGATGTTGAACGCCGCCACGGCGACGATCATCAGCAGCAACAGGCCGATCATGGTCTTTTCCATCTTCATCGCGCTGAACAGGCTGCCCTGGGTGTGGGTCCAGTCATCGGCCTTGAAGTCCGCCCCCAGGCTGGCCGCGATGTCGCTGGAGACCTTGGGCGCAGCGTACAGGTCCTTGACCGCCAGGCGCACGCTCTGCACCTGGTTCGGCTGCCAGTGCTGCATCTCGGCGGCGTCGGCCACATGGATCAGGCCCATGGAACCGTCGAGCTCGGCACCGACCTTGAACACCCCGACCACGTTCAAACGCTGCATGCGCGGGGTGATGCCGCCCGGCGCAGAGCTGATTTCCGGCACTATCAGGGTCAGCTTGTCGCCGACATTCAGGCGGAAGCGCCGTGCCGTGATCTCACCGATCACCACCCCGAACTCGCCCGGCTTCAAGGCATCCAGACGGCCCTGCACAATGTGCTGGGCAACGATGGAGACCTTGCCTTCCTGGGCCGGGTCGATGCCGCTGATCTGGATCGGCTGCATCGAGCCCTTGTAGGAGAGCATGCCTTCCATCTCGGTGAACGGCACAGCGGCCGTCACCTCGGGATTTTTCATCGCCGCGGCGGCCACCGGCTGCCAGTCGTCGATCGGCTTGACGCCGACGATGGTGGCGTGGGGCACCATGCCGAGGATGCGCGAGCTCATTTCGCGCTGGAAACCGTTCATCACCGACAGCACCACGATCATCGCCAGCACGCCCAGGGCGAGGCCGATCATCGAGGTCATGGAGATGAAGGAAACAAAGCGATTGCGGCGCTTGGCGCGGGTATAGCGCGTGCCGATAAAGATCGATAACGGTCTGAACATTCGCTGGGGCACCCTGTGGAAATTAAAGACCCGGCGCCTGCTTCAGGCGCCAGGTTGCAGCCAGTCAGATGGGCGTCAGGAAACCTTCCTGCAGGTGCAGGACGCGATCCATCTGGCGAGCCAGGTTCATGTCGTGGGTCACCACCAGGAACGCGGTACGCATCGAGGTGCTGAGCTCCAGCATCAAGTCCTGAATGCCTTGGGCAGTGTGGGAATCGAGGTTGCCGGTCGGCTCGTCGAGCATCACCAGCCCCGGCTTGTTGACCAGGGCGCGAGCAATGGCCACACGCTGGCGTTCACCGCCGGACAGCTCGGCCGGCTTGTGCTCCAGGCGATGGGCCAGCCCTACACGCTCCAGCAAGGCCGTGGCCCGCTGACGAGCTTCCGGGATCGCGGTCTTGCCGATCAGCAGCGGCATGCAGACGTTTTCCAGGGCGGTGAATTCCGGCAGCAAGTGGTGGAACTGGTAGACGAAACCGAGGGAGCGGTTGCGCAACAGGCCGCGGCCCTTCTCGCTCAGCGCCGAAAGCTCTTCACCGTCGAGCCAGACGCTGCCCTTGGTTGGCGTGTCGAGGCCGCCCAGCAGGTTGAGCAAGGTACTTTTGCCCGAACCGGAGGTGCCGACGATCGCCACGCGCTCGCCCGGGTGCAACTCCAGTTGCAGGCCGGACAACACCACCACCGACTCCGGACCTTCCTCGTAGGACTTGCCCAGGTCGCGGCAGCTCAGAATTGCTTTTTCACTCATGCCCAACTCACTCATAACGTAGCGCCTCCGCAGGCTGGGTGCGCGCGGCACGCCAGGCTGGATACAGGGTGGCGAGGAAACTCAGGACCAGTGCCGCACCGCAGACCATCAACACGTCTTCGGCCATCAGTTGCGATGGCAGGTAGTCGATGAAGTACACGTCGGCATTGAGGAATTTGTGCCCGATCAGGCCTTCGAGGGCGGAGATCGCCGCGCTGACGTTCAACGCCGCGAACATCCCGACCACGGCGCCGATCAAGGTACCGATCACGCCGATCACCGTGCCCTGGACCATGAAGGTCGCCATGATGGTAGCCGGCGTCGCGCCCAGGGTGCGCAGGATCGCAATATCGCCCTTCTTGTCGTTCACCACCATCACCAGGGTGGAGATGATATTGAAGGCGGCCACGGCGACGATCAGCAGCAACAGCAGGCCGATCATGGCTTTTTCCATGCGGATGGCCTGGTACAGGTTGCCGTGGGTACGGGTCCAGTCGCGGGCGTAGTACTGGTTCTCGCCCAACTGCTCGGCAATTTCCCAGGCGGTGCGTGGCGCCTGGAACAGGTCGTCGAACTTCAGGCGCAGGCCCTGCACCTGATCCGGCTTCCAGCGGTGCAGGCGGCCCAGGTCGTCGAGGTTGGTCAGGCCCAGGTAGCCGTCCAGCTCGCCGGCGCCGACGTGGAAGATGCCGACCACGGTAAAACGCTTCATGCGCGGGAACATCCCGGCCGGGGTCACCGTGACCTCGGGCGCGACGAAGGTCAGCTTGTCGCCCAGGCCAACCCCCAGCTTGGTCGCCGCCTTGTCGCCGATCACGATGCCGAAGCTGCCGGGCGCCAGGTCGTCCAGCTTGCCCTGCTTCATGAAGTTATCGATGATCGAAACCTGGCGTTCCTTGGCCGGATCGATGGCGTTGAGCAGGACTTTCTGCACCTGACCGTTATTGGTCAGCAACCCCTGCATCTGGGTGAATGGCGCAACCGCCAGCACCTTGGGGTTCTGCTTGACCTTGTCGGCCAGGGCTTGCCAGTCGCTGATCGGCTCACCGGATTCGATGGTCGCGTGGGGCACCATGCCCAGTACGCGGGTGCGCATCTCATGGTCGAAGCCATTCATCACCGACAGCACGACGATCATCACGACCACGCCAAGGGCGAGTCCGATCATCGAGGTCAGGGAAATGAATGACACGAAATGATTGCGACGCTTTGCACGGGTATAACGCGTGCCAATAAATACGAAGAGAGGTCTGAACATGTCGGGGCTTGTTCGGAGGAAAAGAAGACGTCCTTGTGGCGGGTCCTGGTAAGCAGCTTTACACTCAGACCACCGCCGCTACCATGGGTTCGCCATGTCGACATTAGATGAAGAAGATCGCCGCGAATACTACCGTATCGAGGACACGATCGCACTGGAAATTAGCCCCTTGTCCGCCCACGAAGCGGCGAGCAAGGAAGTGTTGCAGGATGCGTCGCCGCTGTTCAACCTGCTCAGCGAGCTGCACCTGAGCGAATTCGAATCGCAGCACCTGCTGCGCCAGGTCAGCGAGCGCGACCGGACCCTGGCCAACTACCTCAAGACCATGAACAAGCGCATCGACCTGCTCAGCCAGGTGGTGGCGCAGACCGTGCTCGGCAAGTTCGGCGAGCCGCAGCGGGTGATTCTCTCCGAAGGCGGCATCGAGTTCGAACATCACCTGTCCTACCCTGCCGGCACCCACCTGGCCGTCAAGCTGCTGCTGATGCCCCAGGCTTTGGGCCTGTTGCTGCGGGCCAAGGTCACCCACTGTGAAACCCGCAGTTTCGGCACGTTCGAAATCGGTACCGAGTTCGAAGCATTGACCGATGCCCAACGCCAGCTGCTGGCTCGCTATATCCTGCAGAAGCAGGCCCAGGAACGTCGCCAGGCCCGAGAGCAGAACGACCCGGCAGCCGACTGACCTGTGGCACCATCGCGCAGCACCGACCATCTAATGGAACAATTTCCATGAAGGAGCAATCGTGACCCTGATTTATGGCCACCGCGGCGCTAAAGGCGAAGCACCGGAAAACACCCTGACCAGCTTCCAGCAGTGCCTCAAGCATGGCGTGCGCCGTTGCGAACTGGACCTGCACCTGTCCATGGACGGCGAGCTGATGGTGATCCACGACCCGACCCTCAAGCGCACCACCGACCGCCGCGGCAAGGTGGTCGAACACAGCGCTGAGGAACTGGTGACCTACGACGCCCGCAAGGGCGGCCCGGGCTGGGTCAAGCCCTGCCCGATCCCGCGCCTGGAAGAACTGTTCGAGAAGTGCGATTTCGAGCACTGGCAGTTGGAGGTCAAGAGCGCTTCGCGCACCCGTGCCGCCACCACGGTGTTGGCGATTCGCGAAATGGCGCAGCGCTTCGGCCTGCTGGACAAGGTCACCGTCACCTCCAGCTCACGGGAAGTGCTCAAGGCGGCTGTCGAGCTGACCCCGGACCTGTCGCGCGGGCTGGTTGCCGAGTACGCCTGGCTCGACCCGTTGAAGGTTGCGCAAAGCTACGGCTGCGAGATGCTGGCGTTGAACTGGACACTCTGCACCCCGGAGCGGCTGCAACGGGCGCAGCGTCAGGGCTTGCATGTGTCGGTGTGGACAGTCAACGAGCCTGCGCTGATGCGCAGGCTCGCCGACTTCGGCGTAGACAGCCTGATTACAGACTTTCCCGGTTTGGCCAGCGCCACGCTCGAGAGTTACTGAAATCGGTCTCCCCGGCCGGCTCAGGCCACCGGCCGGAGTCGCTCAAAAAAGCCGGTTGAGGCCGTCGTAAGCGGCTACCCGATAGGCTTCGGCCATGGTCGGGTAGTTGAACGTGGTGTTGACGAAGTACTTCAGGGTATTGAGTTCGCCCGGCTGGTTCATGATCGCCTGGCCGATGTGCACGATCTCCGAAGCCTGGTAGCCGAAGCAGTGCACGCCCAGGACTTCCAGGGTTTCGCGGTGGAACAGGATCTTCAGCATGCCTTGCGGCTCACCGGCGATCTGCGCGCGGGCCATGCTCTTGAAGAAGGCCTTGCCCACTTCGTACGGCACCTTGGCCTGGGTCAGCTCCTGCTCGTTCTTGCCGATCGAGCTGATCTCCGGAATGGTGTAGATCCCGGTCGGTACATCGTTGACGAAGCGCCAGCTGCCGTTGTCGACGATGCTGCCGGCGGCCGAACGCCCCTGGTCATGGGCGGCACTGGCCAGGCTCGGCCAGCCGATCACGTCGCCGGCACCGTAGATGTTCTGCACGCAGGTGCGGTAGTTCTCGTCCACCTCGATCTGGCCACGGCTGTTGACCTTGACCCCGATATTTTCCATGCCCAGGCGGTCGGTATTGCCGGTCCGGCCATTGCACCAGAGCAAGGCGTCGGCCTTGATCTTCTTGCCCGACTTGAGGTGCAGGATCACGCCATTGTCGAGGCCTTCGACGCGGTCGTATTCCTCGTTGTGGCGCACGGTGATGTTGTTGTTGCTGAAGTGGTAGCTCAGCGCCTGGGAAATCTCGGAATCCAGGAAGCTCAGCAGCTGGCCGCGGTTGTCCACCAGCTCGACCAGTACCCCCAGGCCACTGAAGATCGAGGCGTATTCACAACCGATCACGCCAGCGCCGTAAACGATGAGTTTGCGCGGGGTGTGGCCGAGGCTGAGGATGGTGTCGCTATCGTAGATACGCGGGTGGTGGAAATCGATATCGGCCGGGCGATACGGGCGCGAGCCGGTGGCGATGATGATGTGCTTGGCCACCAGCTTCTCGACCACACCGTTGGCGCAGACCACTTCGATGGTCTGCTCGTCGGCGAAGCTGCCGGTGCCGAAGAACACGTCGACCCGGTTACGCGCGTAGTAGCCGGTGCGCGAGGCCACCTGCTTGGAGATGACCTTCTCGGCGCTTTTCAGTACATCGGGGAACGAGAACCAGCGCGGCTCGCCAATGGCCCGGAACATCGGGTTGGTGTTGAACTGCATGATCTGCCGGACCGAGTGACGCAAGGCCTTGGACGGGATGGTGCCCAGGTGGGTGCAGTTACCGCCGACCTGGCGACGGCTATCGACCATCGCTACCTTGCGTCCTGCTTTCGCGGCGTTCATTGCCGCACCTTCTCCAGCGGGGCCTGAACCCAGCACCACTACGTCGTAGTTGTAGACAGCCATGCGTACTCCTCAGAACAGGCCGCGGCACCCGATGTGGCGCCTGCGGCTAAATCATGTCGCGGCCAGCGGCATGAAGGATCAATTTGGCTCGGTTACGAACCCGGGCACAGTCTATAGAAGCGTCAACGCCGCGCACATTAACCCTTGGTCGCGTCGCCGGCTACTTTTGCCTGCGACATCGCGCCGCGGCACCGCGCAAGATTACTGCTTTTGTCCGGCAAACAGGCGATCAAACGCGCGATTGCTGCGTGTGACGAAGCCTGTATCGGCACGAATCACAAAAAATGCGGCGATATCGTGTTTTTCTGCGTAATCCCAACCGCGCTCGGGGCCGAGGATCAGCAGCAGGGTCGACAGACCATCGGCCATCACAGCCGCGGGATGAATCACCGTGACCGAGGCCAGCCCATGTTCGACAGGTCTGCCGGTGCGGGCGTCGAAGGTGTGGGAATAGCGCTGCCCGTCGCGCTGGAAATAATTGCGGTAGTCGCCGGAAGTCGAAACCCCATAACCGTCGATGGCTATGACCCGCTCGGCCACCTGTCGATCGTCCCGCGGCTCCTCCAGGGCTATGCGCCAGGCCGAACCGTCGGGCTTCCTGCCGACGGCCTTGAGTTCGCCCGTGGCTTCGGCCAGGTAACTGTCGATGCCCATTTCCGCGAGCCTGGCGGCAATCCGGTCCACCGCATAACCGGCGGCGATGCTGTTGAAGTCCACCTCGACCGCGGCGTCCTTGCACAGCTGGTCGCCCTCAATACGCAGATGGGTATAACCGACTCGCTGCCGCACCTGCGCCAGCGCCTCATCGCTGGGCACCGCCTCCCCACGCCCCTGCGGACCGAAGCCCCAGAGATTGAGTAAGGGTTCGACCGTCAGATCGAAGGAGCCCTGGCTGTCCCGCGACAACTGCTGGCCAACTTCGATCAAGCGCAGGACCGCCGCCGGCATCGCCTGGCAGCTGTTGGCCGGCAGATCGTTGAAGCGTTCGATGTCCGAGTCGCTGCGATAGGTCGACATCTGCCGGTCGACCTCCGCAAGGATCTGCTCGACCTGGGCCTGCACCTCACTCGGCGCGGCCTGCCCTGCCCGCCTTACGTACTTGATCGAGTAGGTGCTGCCCATGGTCGGGCCGCCGAAGCTTTCCAGCGAATCGCCCTGATCACATCCAGCCAGGGCCATAGCCAAAACCACAGGGACCCACCCTCGCACCCAAGATCCACCCAGCAAAGCTTCGCCTCCCGACAATCGATTGCCTTCTCGGCATCGGCCGATCAGGGCGGGCCATTATGCAGTAACCACACCGGGTTTGATGCAGCCGGACTAACGCCATCGCGAGCAAGCNGACGGATAAACCTGTAGGAGCGAGCTTGCTCGCGATAAATTTCAAGGTCCACCTATCGCCTACTTAGCAAGCAAGCTAAGAGTTTTTGTTGTCTCGGCAGTCCAATACACATATTGTTACAAACTGTCTGGCCTGCGGCTTAGCCGCCCCAGACCGTGCAACCAGGACGGGTAACGACCAGGGATCGCTAACAAAATAGCCAAAGTGAGTGAATAAAATGTCCACGACCACGGGCAAAGGCAAGGCGATCTTTCGCGTTGTCAGCGGCAACTTTCTGGAGATGTTCGACTTCATGGTCTACGGCTTCTACGCCACGGCCATCGCCAAGACCTTCTTCCCTGCCGACAGTGCTTTCGCGTCATTGATGCTGTCGCTGGCGACCTTCGGCGCCGGCTTCCTGATGCGCCCGCTGGGTGCGATCTTTCTCGGCGCCTATATCGACCGCCATGGTCGGCGCCGGGGCCTGATCATCACCCTGCTGCTCATGGCCGCGGGCACCGTGCTGATCGCCTGCGTCCCGGGCTATGCCACCCTCGGCGTCGCCGCGCCGTTGCTGGTGCTGCTCGGCCGCTTGCTGCAGGGGTTCTCTGCCGGGGTGGAGCTGGGGGGCGTCTCGGTTTACCTGGCGGAAATCTCCACCCCGGGCCGCAAGGGCTTCTTTGTCAGCTGGCAATCGGCGAGCCAACAGGCCGCCGTGGTCTTCGCCGGCCTGCTGGGCGTGGGCCTGAACCACTGGCTGAGCCCGGAGCAAATGGGCGACTGGGGCTGGCGCGTGCCGTTCCTGGTGGGCTGCATGATAGTGCCGGCGATCTTCATGATCCGTCGCTCGCTGGAAGAAACCCCGGAGTTCCAGGCACGCAAGCACCGCCCTACCCTGCAGGAAATCATCCGTTCCATCGGCCAGAACTTCGGCATCGTCCTGGCCGGCATGGCGCTGGTGGTGATGACCACCGTGTCCTTCTACCTGATCACCGCCTACACCCCGACCTTCGGCAAGGCCGAACTGCAGCTGTCGGACCTGGACGCCCTGCTGGTCACCGTGTGCATCGGCCTGTCGAACTTCTTCTGGCTGCCGGTGATGGGCGCCGTCTCGGACAAGGTCGGGCGCAAGCCGCTGCTGCTGGCGGCGACTGTCCTGGCGATCCTCACGGCTTACCCGGCACTGTCCTGGCTGGTGGCCAACCCGAGTTTCAGCCACCTGTTGATCGTCGAGCTGTGGCTATCCTTCCTCTATGGCTCGTACAACGGCGCCATGGTGGTGGCCCTCACCGAGATCATGCCGGTTGAAGTACGCACCACCGGTTTCTCCCTGGCCTACAGCCTGGCGACCGCCACCTTTGGCGGCTTCACGCCAGCGGCCTGCACCTACCTGATCCATGTACTGGACAACAAGGCGGCGCCAGGCATCTGGCTCAGCGGCGCGGCGGTGCTGGGTCTGATCGCGACCCTGGTGCTGTTCCGCGGCAATCGCCACGAACTGCGCAGCGCGCAGGCAGCGGTGGCCGGCGGCGCTCAATAAAACGCATCGCGGG
>NZ_JBQENK010000004.1:328827-410149 GCF_052044735.1 Pseudomonas sp. 22526 | reverse complement strand
CGATAACGCCCGAGCCGACACAACGGTCCGCAAGCAAACGCCACAAACAAAAACGCCCCGACAAGTCGGGGCGTTTTCATGTGCGGCTAAGGCTTAGCGCGGGAACGCAGGCGGGTTCACACCAGCCATGTCTTCCATCACGCGAACCACCTGGCAGCTGTAACCGAATTCGTTGTCGTACCAGACGTACAGAACAACGCGGTTATCCTGGGTGATGGTCGCTTCAGCGTCCACCACACCAGCGTGGCGCGAGCCGACGAAGTCGGTGGAAACCACTTCCTGGGAATTGACGAAGTCGATTTGCTTGTGCAGATCGGAGTGCAGTGCCATGTAGCGCAGGTACTCATTCATCTCTTCACGGGTAGCGGCTTTCTCAAGGTTCAGGTTGAGAATGGCCATCGACACGTTTGGCGTCGGAACGCGGATCGCGTTGCCGGTCAGCTTGCCGGCCAGCTCAGGCAGGGCCTTGGCAGCAGCGGTGGCAGCACCGGTCTCGGTGATGACCATGTTCAGCGCGGCGCTACGGCCACGACGATCGCCCTTGTGGAAGTTGTCGATCAGGTTCTGGTCGTTGGTGTACGAGTGAACGGTTTCGACGTGACCGTTGACGATGCCGAACTTGTCGTTCACGGCCTTGAGCACCGGCACGATGGCGTTGGTGGTGCAGGAAGCGGCGGACACGATCTTGTCGTCAGCGGTGATTTCGGCGTGGTTGATACCGTGAACGATGTTCTTCAGCTTGCCTTTGCCAGGCGCGGTCAGAACGACGCGGTCGATACCCGGGCAGGCCAGGTGCTGACCCAGGCCATCGGCGTCACGCCATACACCGGTGTTGTCCACCAGCAGCGCGTCTTTGATGCCGTACTGGGTGTAGTCCACCTCGGTCGGGTTCTTCGCGTAGATAACCTGGATCAGGTTGCCGTTGGCGGTGATGGTGTTGTTGGCTTCGTCGATGGTGATGGTGCCGTTGAACGAACCGTGTACCGAGTCGCGACGCAGCAGGCTGGCGCGCTTGGTCAGGTCGTTTTCGGCGCCTTTGCGCACCACGATGGCGCGCAGGCGCAGGCCGTCGCCACCACCGGTTTTCTCGATCAGGATGCGCGCCAGCAGACGGCCGATACGACCGAAGCCGTACAGGACCACGTCGGTGCCTTTGCGGGGCGAAGCGTTTTGCTGGCCAACCACGTCAGCCAGCTCTTCGCGAACGAATTGCTCGGCGGTGCGGCCATTGCCTTCGTTGCGGAATTTGAACGCCAACTTGCCCAGGTCCACCGAGGCAGCGCCGAGCTTGAGCTCGCTCATGGCCTTGAGCAGTGGGAATGTTTCGTGGACGGAGAGTTCGCTATCGTCGGAAGAACGATGGCGAGCAAAGCGGTGAGCTTTGAGAATCGCGATGACAGACTGGTTGATCAGGCTGCGGCCATAGATCGAACTCACCACATTGTTATTGCGGTAGAGCTGACCGATAAGCGGAATCATCGCTTCTGCGAGCGCTTCACGGTCGATCCATTCACCAAGACACTGGTCGGGCTTCTGAGTCACGGGAACCTTCCACATGTAGGGGCTGAAAAAAGGGCTACATTATGCCGCCGAGTCCCCTGCGTAGCAATGCGCGCCTGTCGCGCAGAACGTAACAAAACTCCATCCGGAAAAATCACGCCCCGCTCCAGCCCAGTAAATACGCGGGTTTCAGAAAGGCCTCATTTTGCGCGGCAATCCAGCGTTGTCTGTAACCCTCCGTAACACCGCCCTGATTTGGCACTACATTTCTCGCCAAGAAACGCGTTTTTTTGTCATAACCACTACATTTTCCACAACCGCGTAATAGACACATCAGCAACTGACAGCCGGTACGCCGGACCGCTACAATTACCGACTTTGTCGCAACGCTGGAGCTCAACCTTCCGTGCCCGTTCTGCGTCTACCGCAACTCCCTGCCGCCGCCGGCAAACAACACTGGGGCAATCTGCCCGGTGCCGCCCTCAGCCTGGCCATCGCCGAGGCTGCCAGCGCCGCCAAGCGCTTCACCCTGCTGCTGACCGCCGACAGCCAAAGTGCCGAACGGCTGGAGCAGGAGCTGAGTTTCTTCGCCCCGGATTTGCCCGTGCTGCATTTCCCGGACTGGGAAACCCTGCCCTACGACCTGTTCTCGCCGCACCAGGACATCATCTCCCAGCGCATCGCTAGCCTGTACCGGCTGCCGGAGTTGGAGCACGGCGTGCTGGTGGTGCCTATCACCACCGCCCTGCACCGCCTGGCGCCGACCAAGTTCCTGCTGGGCAGCAGCCTGGTGCTGGACATCGGCCAGAAGCTGGATGTCGAACAGATGCGTACCCGCCTGGAAGCCAGCGGCTATCGCTGTGTCGACACGGTCTACGAGCACGGCGAGTTCGCGGTGCGCGGCGCCTTGATCGACCTGTTCCCGATGGGCAGCAAACTGCCTTATCGCATCGACCTGTTCGACGATGAAATCGAGACCCTGCGCACCTTCGATCCGGAAAACCAGCGTTCCATCGACAAGGTCGATTCGGTGCGCCTGCTGCCAGCGAAGGAATTCCCGCTGCAGAAAGAGGCCGTCACCCGCTTCAAGGCCCGTTTCCGCGAGCGCTTCGACGTCGACTTCCGCCGCTGCCCGATCTTCCAGGACCTGAGCAGCGGGATCACCCCGGCCGGCATCGAGTATTACCTGCCGCTGTTCTTCGAAGACACTTCGACCCTGTTCGACTACCTGCCCCAGGACACCCAGGTGTTCTCCCTGCCGGGCATCGAACAGGCGGCCGAGAACTTCTGGAACGACGTGCGCAACCGTTACGAAGAACGCCGCGTCGATCCGTCCCGTCCTTTATTGCCGCCCGCCGAGTTGTTCCTGCCGGTGGAAGACTGCTTCGCCCGCCTGAAAAGCTGGCCACGGGTGGTCGCCAGCCAGCAGGACATCGAAGCCGGTGGCGGCCGCGAGCGCTTCCCGGCGCAGCCCCTGCCCAACCTCGCCATCGAAGCCAAGGCCAACCAGCCGCTGGCGGCCCTGGCGAACTTCCTCGACGAGTTTTCCGGACGCGTGCTGTTCACCGCCGAATCCGCCGGGCGCCGCGAGGTACTGCTGGAGTTACTGGAGCGCCTGAAGCTGCGGCCGAAGACCGTCGACAGCTGGCCGGACTTCGTGGCCGGCAAGGACCGTCTGGCAATCACCATCGCGCCGCTGGACGAAGGCTTGCTGCTGGCCGATCCGGCCCTGGCGCTGGTGGCCGAAAGCCCGCTGTTCGGCCAGCGTGTGATGCAGCGTCGGCGTCGGGAAAAACGCGCCGACGCCAACAACGATGCGGTGATCAAGAACCTCACCGAGCTGCGCGAAGGCGCGCCGGTGGTGCATATCGATCATGGCGTGGGCCGCTACCTGGGCCTGGCTACCCTGGAAATCGACAACCAGGCCGCCGAATTCCTCACCCTGGAATACGCCGAGGGCGCCAAGCTCTATGTGCCGGTGGCCAACCTGCACCTGATCGCCCGCTACACCGGCAGCGACGACGCCCTGGCGCCGCTGCACCGCCTGGGTTCGGAAACCTGGCAGAAAGCCAAGCGCAAGGCCGCCGAACAGGTGCGCGATGTCGCCGCCGAGCTGCTGGATATCTACGCTCGCCGCGCGGCCCGCGAAGGTTATGCCTTCGCCGACCCGAAAGCCGACTACGCCACCTTCAGCGCCGGCTTCCCGTTCGAAGAAACCCCCGACCAGCAAACCACCATCGAAGCGGTGCGCGAGGACATGCTCGCGGCCAAGCCGATGGATCGCCTGGTCTGCGGCGACGTCGGCTTCGGCAAGACCGAAGTGGCGATGCGCGCCGCCTTCATCGCCGTGCACGGCGGCAGGCAAGTGGCGATCCTGGTGCCCACCACCCTGCTCGCCCAGCAGCACTACAACAGCTTCCGCGACCGCTTCGCCGACTGGCCGGTGAGCGTGGAAGTGATGAGCCGCTTCAAGTCCGCCAAGGAAGTGAATGCCGCGGTGGCCGACCTGGCCGAAGGCAAGATCGACATCGTCATCGGCACCCACAAGCTGCTGCAGGACGATGTGAAGATCAAGAACCTCGGGCTGGTGATCATCGACGAAGAACACCGCTTCGGCGTGCGTCAGAAAGAACAGCTCAAGGCCCTGCGCAGCGAGGTCGACATCCTGACCCTGACCGCCACGCCGATTCCGCGCACGCTGAACATGGCGGTGTCGGGCATGCGCGACCTGTCGATCATCGCCACGCCGCCGGCCCGACGCCTGTCGGTGCGCACCTTCGTCATGGAGCAGAACAAGAGCACGGTCAAAGAGGCCCTGCTCCGCGAGCTGCTGCGCGGCGGCCAGGTCTACTACCTGCACAACGATGTGAAGACCATCGAGAAATGCGCCGCCGACCTCGCCGAACTGGTGCCGGAAGCGCGCATCGGCATCGGCCACGGGCAGATGCGCGAACGCGAACTCGAACAGGTGATGAGCGACTTCTACCACAAGCGCTTCAACGTGCTGATCGCCTCGACCATCATCGAGACCGGCATCGACGTGCCGAGCGCCAACACCATCATCATCGAGCGCGCCGACAAGTTCGGCCTGGCCCAGTTGCACCAGTTGCGCGGCCGGGTCGGTCGCAGTCACCACCAGGCCTACGCCTACCTGCTGACCCCACCGCGCCAGCAGATCACCCCGGACGCGGAAAAGCGCCTGGAGGCGATCGCCAATACCCAGGACCTCGGCGCCGGCTTCGTGCTCGCCACCAACGACCTGGAAATCCGTGGCGCCGGCGAACTGCTGGGCGACGGCCAAAGCGGCCAGATCCAGGCGGTGGGCTTCACCCTTTATATGGAGATGCTCGAGCGCGCGGTGAAAGCCATCCGCAAGGGCGAGCAGCCAAACCTCGACCAGCCCCTGGGCGGCGGTCCGGAAATCAACCTGCGCCTGCCGGCGCTGATTCCCGATGACTATCTGCCGGATGTGCATGCGCGACTGATCCTCTACAAGCGCATCGCCTCGGCCACCGACGAGGACGGCCTGAAAGACCTGCAAGTGGAGATGATCGACCGCTTCGGCCTGTTGCCGGAACCGACCAAGAACCTGGTACGCCTGACTCTGCTGAAACTGCAAGCCGAGCAACTGGGTATCAAGAAGGTCGACGGTGGCCCGCAAGGCGGCCGTCTCGAGTTCGCCGCCGATACCCCGGTGGACCCGCTGGCGCTGATCAAACTCATCCAGGGCCAACCCAATCGCTACAAATTTGAAGGCGCCACGCTGTTCAAATTCATGGTGCCGATGGAACGTCCGGAAGAACGCTTCAACACATTGGAGGCGCTGTTCGAGCGCCTCACCCCGAAAACTGCTTGAAGGACGCCCCATGCGCCTGTTTCGTTCACTGACCTTGCTCCTGACCCTGGTCGCTCCCTCGGCGTTTGCCGACATGTATCAGGTCGAAATGATTCTGGTGCGGCAGAACGCGGTTCCCGCCATCGTCAGCCGCGCCGCCCCCGAAGACTGGGCCGCCGGCGCCCAACGCCTGGGTGCCGACAGCCAGCGCACCCCGGCGCTGGGCAGCGTGGTCGAGAAACTCACCGCCAGCGGCGACTACAGCGTGCTGATGCACAAGGCCTGGCAGCAGGCGCTGGACGAAAACCCGGTGAAAATCGCAGTCAGCGAGGGCCGGGAACAGTTCGGCCAGTTCCCGATCGAGGGCACCCTGACCCTCAAGCTCGGGCGTTTCACCGATGTGGATGCGCAGTTCTGGGTCAACCAGATCGACGGCAACGGCCTGGTGACCGCCAGCGAACGCCTGAAGCAGGAAAGCCACACCAAGAACGGCCAGCTCAACTACCTCGACAACGGTCACCTGGCCCTGCTGATCAAGATCACCTCGCTGTCGGCCCCCGCGCCACGCGAGGCGCCTCCTGAAATCGTGGACTGACAGAAGTCCCTATGCCCCCGACCCTGACCAAACCCCTGGCCCCGTCCTGGGTCAGCCGATTCAAGGAACAAGCCCTGGAGCGTGGCCGCCGCTACGCCCTGGAGGGCCGCGTCAGGATCGTCCAGGCCGGCGACAGCATCATCACCGCCAGTTGCGAAGGTTCGGGGGGCAACGTCTATCGGCAGACCATCAGCTTGCGCGAGTCGGCCAAGAACACCTTGCTGATGGTCGACGCCTCCTGCACCTGCCCGGTGCGCAGCAATTGCAAACACATTGCCGCGGTGCTGTTGAAAATCGAGGAAACCCTGGCCTACCCGGCGGCGGCGAAAGACGCCGAGCTGCTGGAAAAGCTCCAGGCAGTGCTGGAAAACCGCAGCCCCGCCCCACTGCCGCAACAGATCGTGGACAACGTGCAGCCGGTGCCCCGGCTGTGGCTGGCCAGCATCGAGTTCAGCGCCTTCGAACCGCGCAACGGCAAGATGCAGCGCTACATCCAGCACCGTGCCGCACTGTCGTTCAGCTACCTGGAGGAATACGTCAGCGGGCAGAAAAACGCCGACGTACTGATTCGCCAGGAACACCAGACCCTGCGCATCAAGCGCCAGCCGGAAGTCGAACAAGGCTATCGCGAACAGCTGCGGGCGCTGGGTTTCAAGATCGCCACCCGGCAGAGCAAGGCCCTGCCGGAAAGCGCTGGCGAGCTGTATGAAATGGTCAACGACAGTGCCTGGCTGACCTTCACCCTCAACGAATTGCCCAAGCTGCGCAGCCAGGGTTGGGAGCTGCAGATCGACGACGACTTCGGCTTCGACCTGACCGCCGTGGACGACTGGTACGCCACGGTGGACGAAGCCCCAGGGCGCGACTGGTTCGACCTGGAACTGGGCATCATCGTCAATGGAGAACGCCTGAGCCTGCTGCCGATCCTGCTCAACCTGATGCGCTCCCACACCGAGATCCTCAATCCGGAACGCCTGGCCAGACGCCGGGACGATGAGTTGATCCTGGTGAATATTCCCGGGCGCCCCAACTCGCCCAACGGCCCCCTGCAAGTGGCGCTGCCCTATGGCCGGCTGAAACCGGTGCTGGCCACCCTCGGCGAGTTCTATCTGCAGGAGCCCGGCGAAACCACACTGCGCCTGAGCAGTGCCGACGCGACCCGCCTCAATCCGCTGGAAGACCTGCCCCTGCTCTGGGAAGGCGGCGAACATATCCGCTCCTTCGCCCAGCGGCTGCGGGATATCAAGGACTACTCGGCCCCTGCGCCGGAAGGCCTGAACGCCACCCTGCGCCCCTATCAGCTCGAAGGCCTGAGCTGGATGCAGTCCCTGCGCCAGCTGGAAGTCGGCGGCATCCTGGCCGACGACATGGGCCTGGGCAAAACCCTGCAGACCCTGGCCCACGTGCTCAGCGAAAAGAACGCCGGGCGCCTGGATCGGCCGTGCATGGTGGTGATGCCCACCAGCCTGATCCCCAACTGGCTCGACGAGGCGGCACACTTCACGCCGCAGCTCAAAGTCCTGGCCCTGTATGGCGCCGGTCGCAAGAAGCACTTCGCCCGGCTGGCCGACTACGACCTGATCCTCACCACCTACGCGCTGCTGCCCAAGGATGTCGAGCAGCTCGCGGCCCTGCCCCTGCATGTCCTGGTGCTGGATGAGGCGCAATACATCAAGAACCCGTCGAGCAAGGCGGCCCAGGCCGCGCGTGAGCTCAATGCCCGGCAGCGCCTGTGCCTGAGCGGCACGCCGCTGGAGAATCACCTGGGCGAGCTGTGGTCGCTGTTCCACTTCCTGCTGCCCGGCTGGCTGGGGGACGTGAAAAGCTTCAATCGCGACTACCGCGTGCCGATCGAAAAACACGCCAGCGAAGTGCGCCTGCAGCACCTCAACGGGCGGATCAAGCCCTTCCTGTTGCGCCGCACCAAGGAACAGGTGGCTACCGAGCTGCCGCCCAAGACCGAGATCATCCATTGGGTGGAGCTCAATGAAGCCCAGCGCGATGTGTACGAAACCATGCGCCTGGCCATGGACAAGAAAGTCCGCGACGAAATCACCCGCAAAGGCGTGGCCCGCAGCCAGATCATCATTCTTGAAGCGCTGCTGAAGCTGCGCCAGGTGTGTTGCGACTTGCGCCTGGTCAACGAAGACGCGGTACCGGCGCGAGGCAGTTCCTCCGGCAAGCTCGACAGCCTGATGGAAATGCTCGAGGAGCTGTTCGACGAGGGCCGGCGCATCCTGCTGTTCTCGCAATTCACCTCGATGCTGAGCCTGATCGAAGCCGAGCTGAAACGCCGCAACGTCGCCTACGCCCTGCTGACCGGGCAGACCCGCGACCGCCGCACGCCAGTCAGGGACTTCCAGAGCGGCAAGTTGCAGATCTTCCTGATCAGCCTGAAAGCCGGCGGCGTCGGCCTCAACCTGACCGAGGCCGACACCGTGATCCACTACGACCCCTGGTGGAACCCGGCCACGGAAAACCAGGCCACCGACCGCGCCTATCGGATCGGCCAGGAGAAGCCGGTGTTCGTCTACAAGTTGATTGCCCGCGGCACGGTGGAAGAAAAAATCCAGCACCTGCAGCAGGAGAAGTCCGACCTGGCGGCAGGTGTGCTGGATGGGCGCAAGGCCGGGGACTGGAAGCTGCAGAGCGAAGACATCGAAGCCCTCTTCGCCCCGCTGCCCGACAAGAAAGGCGGACGCTGATCTGTAGCCGCTGGCGCAGCCTGCGATCGGCTGCGCAGCAGGCGTGAATAGCGCGGATTCAGGTTTTGCGAGCGCTGCGCGCTCGATCGCAGCCTTCGGCAGCGGCTACAGGTTTGCCGCGAGGACTCGTGCCAGCGTCGACTTCACCTTGCCCATGCCGTCCTGCAATGCCTGCTCGATCTCGGCCATGCTAATCAGCGCAGCGGACTTGCCCGCCGCCGGGTTCACCACCAGCGCCAGGCAGGCGTAGTCCAGTTCCAGCTCACGGGCCAGCGCCGCTTCCGGCATGCCGGTCATGCCGACGATGTCGCAGCCGTCACGCTCCAGGCGGGCGATCTCCGCCACGGTTTCCAGGCGTGGGCCCTGGGTGCAGGCGTACACACCCTGGCTGCTGAATTCGCAGCCTTCGGCCTCCAGCGCGGCGATCAACTGCTGGCGCAGCGACTCGCTGTAGGGATAGCTGAAGTCGATGTGGGTGACCTGCTCCAGGTCGTCGGCAAAATAGGTGTGCTCACGACCGCTGGTGTAGTCGATCAGTTGATGCGGCACGCAGAAATGCCCGGAGCCCATCGCCGGATGAATGCCACCCACCGCATTGACCGCCAGAATCGCCTCGGCGCCAGCCTGCTTCAACGCCCAGAGATTGGCCCAATAGTTCACCTGATGCGGCGGGAAGCGATGCGGATGACCATGGCGCGCCAGAAACAACACCTCGCGCCCGGCGTATTCACCCTTCTGGATATCCGCCGACGGAGCGCCATAAGGCGTGTCCAGGGGCAAGGATTGGTGAATGCTCAAGCCTTCGAGCCGGGTCAGGCCGGTACCGCCGATAATCGCGTAAACCGTCATCGCAAAAGCCCTTAGTCGATCAGTTGAGCATCCTTGAGTGCGCCGAGCGCCGCCAGCCAGCGCGGATCCTGGCGATAGTCGGTGCAGGCGAACGCCTGGCCGCGCATCCGCGCGATACGCGCCGATGGTGTCACCTTCAGACGCTGGGCCGCGCTCAAGGCCAGCTCGGCCGCCGCCCGGTCGTTACACACCAGGCCCATGTCGCAACCGGCCGACAGCGCCGCTTCGATCCGGCTCGCGGCATCGCCCACCACATGCGCACCAGCCATCGACAGGTCGTCACTGAAGATCACGCCGTCGAATTGCAATTCACCGCGCAGGATCTCTTGCAGCCAACGGCGGGAGAACCCGGCCGGCTGGGCATCGACCTGAGGGTAGATGACATGAGCCGGCATCACCGCCGCCAGCTGCTTGCTCAGGCGCGCGAAAGGCACCAGGTCCTTGGCGCGAATCTCGTCGAGGCTGCGCTCGTCGTTGGGGATCGCCACGTGGGAGTCCGCCTCGGCCCAGCCGTGCCCGGGGAAATGCTTGCCCGTGGCCGCCATGCCGGCGCTGTTCATGCCACGGATAAAGGCGCCCGCCAGCAACGCGGCGCGCTCGGGGTCGCCCTCGAAGGAACGGGTGCCCACCACGGCGCTGCGCTGATGATCGAGGTCCAGCACCGGCGCGAAGCTCAGGTCCAGGCCGACAGCCAGCACTTCGGTGGCCATGATCCAGCCGCACTGCTCGGCCAGGTACTCGGCATTCGGGTTGTCGGCGATGGCGCGCATGGCCGGCAGCCGCACGAAGCCCTGACGCAGGCGCTGCACGCGGCCGCCCTCCTGGTCCACTGCCAGCAGCAGGTCCGGGCGAATCGCCCGAATGGACGCACTCAGCTCACGCACCTGCCGCGGATGCTCGATATTCCGGGCAAAGATGATCAACCCACCCACTTCGGGCTGGCGCAGGAGTTGGCGATCTTCGGCCGTCAGCCAGGTACCGGCGACATCCACCATCAAGGAGCCTTGCAGGCCTGTGGTCATAGCAATTCCTTAGTAACGAAGGGCGCGCACGGCATCGCAGAAGGTGCTGGCGTGGCGCGGACGCACGAGTCCATTGCCGGCGGCAAAGCCCGGCAAGCGACGATCGGCGAAAGATGTGAAAGGAGGTAGGAAACGAGAGTCGGCATGGGCGGCTAGCTTAGCGGATGTAAGCTGCCGCGCCCACCCGGACGGTCAGGCCTTGGCGACCGCCGGAGTCGATTTGCTGCGCGGCTTGAGCTGCGCAGTGGCCATGGCATCGTCGGTGACGCCGGTTTCGGCGCGCATGCCGGCCGCGAGGAACGGCACCATCAGGCGCATCACCTGCTCGATCGAGGTATTGACCCCGAAGTCGGTCTCGGCAATCGCACGCAAGGCCTTGATCCCCGACATGCTGAACGCCGCCGCCCCCAGCATGAAGTGCACACGCCAGAACAGCTCGATCGGTGGAATGCGCGGCGCGGCTTCGTTGACCAGCAGCATGTAGCGGCGGAATACCTTGCCGTACATGTCTTCCAGATAACGCCGCAGGTGCCCCTGGCTCTGGCTGAAGGCCAGGCCCAGAAGGCGCATGAAGATGGACAGGTCGTTGCCGCTGCGAGGCTGGACCACCAGGGCCTGCTCGACGAGGATTTCCAACAGTTCTTCGAGGCTTGGCTTGCTGTCCGGCTTGGCCGAACGCCGCTCCAGCTCCCGATCGAGACTGACGCAGAACGGCCCGAGGAAGCGCGAGAACACCGCCTGGATCAGGGCCTTCTTGGAACCGAAATGATAATTCACCGCCGCCAGGTTGACCCCGGCCTTGCTGGTGATCAGCCGCAATGAGGTTTCGGCAAAACCTTTTTCCGCGAACAACTGCTCGGCAGCATCGAGAATGCGTTCAACGGTTTCCGACTGGGCCATGGCTACTCCGCCTGACAAACACTTGTTTGAAACATACGTTTCAGCCCCAGCCTTGTCAAGCCTGCCTGTCCGTTTTGCGGCCGGTCAGTCAGCTATTTAATCATACCTGCCGCTTCCTGTAGCCAGCCGCGCGACACCAGGCATGCGCGGCGGCGACCCGACCGTCCAGCGGCGATTGGAAAAAGGAGGATTGCCAAGCGGCATTCACTGTATATAATTCCAGTCACTGTATAAAAAGACAGAGCGATCGACATGCTAAAACTGACGCCACGCCAAGCTGAGATTCTGGCTTTTATCAAACGCTGCCTCGAAGACAACGGCTACCCACCGACCCGCGCGGAAATCGCCCAGGAACTGGGTTTCAAGTCGCCCAACGCCGCCGAAGAACACCTCAAGGCGCTGGCCCGCAAGGGTGCGATCGAAATGACTCCAGGCGCCTCCCGCGGCATTCGCATCCCGGGGTTCGAAACCAAGCCCGACGACTCCAGCCTGCCCATCATCGGTCGGGTTGCCGCCGGCGCGCCGATTCTCGCCGAACAGCACATCGAAGAGTCCTGCAACATCAATCCGGCCTTCTTCCATCCGCGTGCGGACTACCTGCTGCGGGTTCATGGCATGAGCATGAAGGACATCGGCATCTTCGATGGCGACCTGCTGGCCGTGCACACCACTCGCGAGGCCCGCAATGGCCAGGTCGTCGTCGCCCGCATTGGCGATGAAGTCACCGTGAAACGCTTCAAGCGCGAAGGCAGCAAAGTCTGGCTGATTGCCGAAAACCCTGAGTTCGCCCCTATCGAAGTCAACCTGAAAGATCAGGACCTGGTGATCGAAGGCTTGAGTGTCGGCGTCATTCGCCGCTAAAGGAGGCTCTATGCAGTTCCCTCACACACCACAGCATGCGCAACTGCCACTGTTCGAAGCCTTCATGGCCCAACCCCTGGCGCCTATCCTCAAAGAAGTCGTCGAATCGCCCTGGAGCAACGTACCGGAAGCCTTCAGTGAACTGTCGTTACGCGGTGCCGCCGGGAACTGCCTGAACCTGCTGGCGCCTATCCTCAGGGAACTGAGCCAGGATCAGGACGCGCGCTGGCTGACATTGATTGCCCCACCGGCAAGCCTGACCCAGGCCTGGCTGCGGGATGCCGGCCTGAACCGCGAACGGATTCTGCTGCTGCACCCGCGCGGCGCCCAAAGCGCGCAACAACTGGCTTGCGAGGCTCTACGCCTGGGACGCAGCCACACCGTTGTCAGCTGGCTCAACCCGTTGAACAGCAGCGCCCGTCAACAGCTCATCAGCGCAGCCCGCACGGGCGACGCACAAAGCCTGAATATTCGTCTGGGCTGACCGCTAGAAGCGTCGATGGACACGCTTGAATGACACAAGGCTTCTCCAGGATTGAGAAGCCGAAAGGAGGCGACGAACGACAGCAAAAAAACCGACAAACGGACTCAATGAAGAATCCGCGGCCCCTCTTCTTTCTCCAATTCGCCTTCAACCAGGCGACCCGCCATCTGCACACCCACACTCAACATGGCCTTGGCCACCTCGACATGCTGGCCTTGCAAGAAGGCTTTGGCATCCTCTGAAAAGTCCAGAGTGACCAGAGAACCCTCGTCCTCGGCCCTGCGCAGCTCGATACGACCGTCTGGCAATTCGACAATTTCTAGAAAGGACGTTGGCATAAAGGTCTGTTCTCCACGAAAGGCCGGGATTATATCAGTCATCACCCCGACCTCGCGCGGGCCCAAAGGGTTTTCTTTATTGGCCTGACGTCACAAACATACATTTGTCATCAGAAATCCGGCCTGCAATCAAAACTGGCGACAGCTTCCTTATCGGAAAACGGCGTAATGGCCTGCTTCTTGTTGATGACCGCGCTGACCAGGGAGCTCGGGGACATCTGGATGCAGTTATTGAATGCCTACTCACCCTGGAATGATGGGTTGTACTACCGGCGGCTCAACACTCATTCAACCCGTCACGGAAGCGGATCGCCAAAGCCTTGAGGTTCTGACGCCATTGCTCCAGCTCTTCCCGGCTCAGCTCCGGCGCCTGCTCTTCCTCGTCGAGATTTACCGCGACAATCAGGGGCTGGGTGACATCGCCCTTGGGTTTATGCGGCACCCGCGGTGGCTGGAACATCGCCGAATGAGCGGCCAGCAGTCTCGCCAGCCAAGTTTCCGGGTTATGGGCCAGTTCCACCAACTCGGCCAGCTCAGGGATGGCAATGCTTTCCAGCACCTCGCGGGTCAGCAGCAGCTCCGCGCGGGGCGCATTGGCCTGCGGGAGGCGATAGAAGCCGGCGATTTCATGGCACAAGCCAAGCAGCGCGCCGTACAGGTGAAACAACACCGACTCTCGCCCTGCCTGCACCAGCGCCTGCGCATTCATTGCCCCGCCCGCTTCGGCTCGCGCCAAAGCTTCCAGCGACAGGCCGGCGAAGTAAATTTTCTGGTTGGTGCGGGTATAGAGTTCGTGGGCCATGACGGCAATCTCCACAACGAATAGATAACAGCAGGCTGGCCGTACAGTGTCGTGGAACACTCCAGCCCACCGCAAGCCCAAAAGAAAGGCCGCGCACCCTCAAGAAGGTTACGCGGCCCGTCAGAAGCGTCCGAGGCGGACGTTAACGCTTGTCTTCGACTTTCCAGCTACCAGCGTCGTAGAACGCACGCCAGCCGGTCGGCTTGCCGTCGACTTCGGTCTGCACGTACTGCTCCTTGGTCTTGCGGCTGTAGCGGATCACCGCCGGACGGCCCTCCGGGTCCTTCTTCGGCGCTTCGCAGAGGAAGTGATACTTCGGATCGATCTCGTCCTTGTGCGGGATCAGCTCGAGCACCAGCGGTGCGCGGGTTTCACGGTTTTTCGGGAACTGGCTGGCCGCCAGGAACAGACCCGATGCGCCGTCGCGCAGGATGTAAGTGTCGTTGACCTTCTCGCACTTCAGCTCGGGCATCTTCACCGGGTCCATCTTCGGCGGCGCCGCGTCACCGCTCTTGAGCAGCTTGCGGGTGTTCTTGCAGGTCGGGTTGGTACACCCGAAGAACTTGCCGAAACGACCGGTCTTGAGCTGCATCTCGCTGCCGCACTTGTCGCACTCCAGGCTCGGACCTTCGTAGCCCTTGATGCGATAGCTGCCCTCTTCGATCTCGTAGCCCGCGCAATCCGGGTTGTTACCGCAGATGTGCAGCTTGCGTTTCTCGTCCAGCAGATAGGCGTCCATCGCCGTGCTGCAGATCGGGCAACGGTGCTTGCCGCGCAGTACCAGCGATTCGGACTCGCCCTCGTCGTCCGCGGCGATCTCGTCACCCGGCACCAGGTTGACGGTAGCCTTGCAGCGTTCTTTCGGCGGCAGGCTGTAACCCGAGCAACCGAGGAACACTCCGGTGGACGCGGTACGAATCTGCATCGGACGACCACAGGTCAGGCACGGGATATCGGTCATCACCGGCTGGTTGGCGCGCATGCCGCTGTCGCTGCCTTCGGCCACTTCGAGCTTCTTCTTGAAGTCGCCGTAGAACTCGTCGAGGACATTTTTCCAGTCGCGCTCGCCCTGGGCCACGTCATCGAGGTGCTCTTCCATGCCGGCGGTGAAGCCGTAGTCCATCAGGTTGGAGAAGCTCTCGGACAGACGCTCGGTGACGATGTCGCCCATCTTTTCCGAATAGAAACGACGGTTGTGCAACGCCACGTAGCCACGGTCCTGGATGGTGGAAATGATCGCCGCGTAGGTCGAAGGACGACCGATGCCACGTTTTTCCATTTCCTTGACCAGGCTGGCTTCGGAGTAACGCGCCGGCGGCTTGGTGAAGTGCTGGCTCGGGTCGAGCTTGATCAGCTTCAGCACATCGCCCTGCGCCATGTCCGGCAGGACATCGTCGTCGCCCGGCTTGCTCATCTGCGGCATCACACGGGTGTAACCATCGAACTTGAGAATGCGGCCCTTGGCACGCAGCTCGAAGCCGCCAGCAGCGACGCTGACAGTGGTCGACAGATATTGCGCCGGCAGCATCTGGCAGGCCACGAACTGGCGCCAGATCAGCTCGTAGAGGCGCTCAGCGTCACGCTCCATGCCCGACAGCTTGCTTGGATGGGTGTTCACGTCGGACGGACGAATCGCTTCGTGCGCCTCCTGGGCCCCTTCCTTGCTGCTGTAGAAGTTCGGCGAGGACGGCAGATATTTGTTGCCGAACTCTTCTTCGATATAGGTCCGCGCCATCGTCAGGGCATCAGCCGAGAGGTTGGTCGAGTCGGTACGCATATAGGTGATGTAGCCGGCTTCATACAGACGCTGGGCCATCATCATGGTTTTCTTCACCCCGAAGCCCAGGCGGTTGCTCGCGGCCTGCTGCAGAGTGGAAGTAATGAACGGTGCCGACGGCTTGCTGCTGGTCGGTTTGTCTTCACGCTTGGCGATGGTGTAGGTCGAAGCCTTGAGCTTCTCCAGCGCCGCCATGGCCTGGACTTCGTTCAGCGGCTTGAAGGCCTCGCCATTTTCACGGGCCACTTCGAAACGCACATTGGCGCCCTTGGCGGTGCCGAGGTCGGCGTGAACTTCCCAGTATTCTTCAGGGATGAAGGCACGAATCTCGCGCTCACGCTCCACCACCAGCTTCACCGCCACCGATTGCACGCGACCGGCAGACAGGCCACGGGCGATTTTGGCCCACAGCAGTGGCGAAACCATGTAACCCACCACGCGGTCGAGGAAGCGACGCGCCTGTTGAGCGTTGACTCGATCGATATCCAGCTCGCCCGGCTGGGAGAAGGCTTCCTGAATCGCCTTCTTGGTGATTTCGTTGAACACCACGCGCTTGTAGCGGCTGTCATCCCCACCAATGGCTTCCCGCAGGTGCCAGGCAATGGCTTCCCCTTCGCGGTCCAAGTCCGTTGCGAGATAGATGGTGTCAGCATCCTTGGCGAGCCGACGCAGCTCTTCGATGACTTTTTCCTTGCCTGGAAGGATCTCGTACTTGGCTTTCCAGCCGTGGTCCGGATCGACTCCCATGCGCGAGACCAGCTGCTTGCGCGCCTTCTCCTTGGCCGACAGCGCCGGTGCTTCACCAGCAGCCGCCTTGCCACGCTTGGCGGCAGGCTCTTTGGCGGCGCTCGCCGAACCACTGGTGGGCAGGTCTCGGATATGGCCGATACTCGACTTCACCACGTATTGGTTACCCAAGTACTTGTTGATGGTCTTGGCCTTAGCCGGGGATTCCACAATGACCAGCGATTTGCCCATGGATCGGAAAATTCCTGAATTCGAGAAGTGAGAGGCGGTTGGCGCCTGACGCGGCACCGCTATATATAGTGGCAACAAGGTGAGGTCAAGCGCAGGGTTTTGCGCGACCTCGGCTCATGGCCGTGAAAAAAGACTGGGTTCGGCCTGCACCAAAGCAAAGCGTGGCACCTGCTCGCCGTCAACTTCGACCGACTCCAGGAACATGCTCAAGGGGCGCACCCAAAAGCCGTAATCGCCATACAGGGCTTGATAGAACACCACTTCTTCTTCCGTCTCGGAATGCCGCGCCACGCTGAAAACGCGGTACTGCGGCCCTTTGTAATGCTGATAGAGCCCGGGTTGTAATTGCATGTTCTGGCCCTCGCACAAAATAAAAAATAATAAATCTTCAGAAAAACAAAAACCGGGGCACTGGGCCCCGGCTTCCATCAACGCAACGCTTAAACGCGTTCGAAGACAGTGGCAATACCCTGACCGAGGCCAATGCACATGGTGGACACGCCAAAGGTGCCGCCATTCTGCTTCATGACATTGAGCAAGGTGCCGGAGATACGCGCACCGGAACAACCGAACGGGTGACCCAGGGCGATCGCGCCGCCGTGCAGGTTAACCTTCTCGTCCATCTTGTCGAGCACTTTCAAATCTTTCAGCACTGGCAGAGCCTGCGCCGCGAAAGCTTCGTTGAGCTCGAAGAAGTCGATATCGGCAATTCCCAGGCCCGCGCGCTTCAATGCTTTCTGCGTGGCTGGTACTGGACCATAGCCCATGATCGCCGGATCCACACCCGCCACCGCCATCGAGCGGATCACCGCCAGCGGCTGGATGCCCAGGTCCTGCGCGCGCTGCGCCGACATTACGATCATGCACGAAGCACCATCGGTGATCTGCGACGAAGTACCGGCAGTCACGGTACCGCCCTTCGGATTGAAGGCCGGCTTGAGGGCCGCCAGGCTTTCCAGGGTGGTCTCGGGACGAATGGTTTCGTCGTAGTCGAACAGCTTCAGGAAACCGTTCTCGTCGTAACCCTGCATCGGGATGATTTCGTCCTTGAACTTGCCTTCCACAGTCGCCTTGTGAGCGAGCTGGTGGGAGCGCAGGCCGAAGGCATCCTGTTGCTCGCGGGTAATGCCGTGCATCTTGCCAAGCATCTCGGCGGTCAGGCCCATCATGCCCGAGGCTTTCGCCGCGTACAGGGACATGTGCGGGTTCGGATCGACACCGTGCATCATGCTCACGTGGCCCATATGCTCGACGCCGCCAACCACGAACACGTCACCGTTGCCGGTCATGATCGCTTGCGCAGCGGTGTGCAGCGCGCTCATCGACGAGCCACACAGACGGCTGACGGTCTGGCCGGCCGAGGTGTGCGGGATCTGGGTCATCAGCGACGCCATGCGCGCGATGTTCCAGCCCTGCTCCAGGGTCTGGTTCACACAGCCCCAGATCACGTCCTCGACTTCCGCCGGATCGACCTTGGCGTTGCGTTCCAGCAATTTGCTGATCAGGTGCGCCGACATGTCTTCGGCGCGGGTGTTGCGGTGCATGCCGCCCTTGGAGCGGCCCATCGGAGTACGACCGAAGTCGACAATCACGACGTCTCTAGGATTCAAGCTCATATATTCACTCTCGCTCTAGTAGGGGGCGCTTAACCGAAGAAGCTCTGGCCATTTTTGGCCATCTCGCGCAGCTTCGCGGTCGGGTGGTACAGCGCGCCCAGATCGGCGTACTGGTCGGCCAGGGCAACGAACTCGGCAACACCGATCGAATCGATGTAGCGCAGCGCACCGCCACGGAATGGAGGGAAACCAATACCGTACACCAGGCCCATGTCGGCTTCGGCCGCGGTCTCGACGATGCCGTCTTCCAGGCAACGAACGGTTTCCAGACACAGCGGGATCATCATCCAGTTGATGATGTCCTCGTCAGTGACTTCACGCTGCTCGTAGACGATAGGCTTGAGCACTTCCAGCACCGACGGGTCGGCCACTTTCTTCTGCTTGCCTTTCTTGTCGGCCTCGTAGGCGTAGAAGCCCTTGCCGTTCTTCTGGCCCAGACGCTTGGCTTCGTAGAGCACATCGACGGCCGAACGACGGTCGTCTTTCATGCGATCCGGGAAACCTTCGGCCATCACATCACGACCGTGGTGGCCGGTGTCGATGCCGACCACATCCATCAGGTAGGCCGGGCCCATCGGCCAGCCGAATTTTTCCATGATCTTGTCGATGCGCACGAAGTCCACACCGGCGCTAACCAGCTTGGCGAAACCGCCGAAGTACGGGAACAGCACGCGGTTGACCAGGAAGCCCGGGCAGTCGTTGACCACGATCGGGTTCTTGCCCATTTTCTTGGCGTAGGCAACGGTGGTGGCCACGGCCAGCTCGCTGGACTTCTCGCCACGGATGACTTCGACCAGCGGCATCATGTGCACCGGGTTGAAGAAGTGCATGCCGACGAAGTTTTCCGGGCGCTTGAGGGCCTTGGCCAGCAGGCTGATGGAAATGGTCGAGGTGTTCGAGGCGAGGATGGTGTCCTCTTTGACCTGGTCTTCGACTTCGGCCAGCACCGCTTGCTTGACCTTAGGGTTCTCGACGACCGCTTCGACCACCAGGTCGACGTGGCCGAAGTCACCGTAGGACAGCGTAGGACGAATGCCATTGAGCACTTCGGCCATCTTCGCCGCGGTCATGCGGCCTTTATCGACACGGCCGACCAGCAGCTTGGCGGCTTCCGCCAGGCCCTGCTCGATACCGTGCTCGTTGATGTCTTTCATCAGGATCGGCGTGCCTTTGGACGCCGACTGGTAGGCGATACCGCCACCCATGATGCCGGCACCGAGTACGGCGGCCTGCTTCACGTCCTGGGCGATTTCGTCGTAGGCCTTGGCCTTTTTCTTCAGTTCCTGGTCGTTCAGGAACAGGCCGATCAGGCTCTGCGCGGCAGAGGTCTTGGCCAGTTTGACGAAGCCCGCGGCTTCGACTTCCAGCGCCTTGTCACGACCGAAGTTGGCGGCTTTCTGGATGGTCTTGATGGCTTCGACCGGCGCCGGGTAGTTCGGGCCAGCCTGGCCGGCGACAAAACCCTTGGCGGTTTCGAAGGACATCATCTGTTCGATGGCGTTGAGCTTGAGCTTTTCCAGCTTCGGCTGACGCTTGGCCTTGTAGTCGAACTCGCCGGAGATGGCGCGCTTGACGGTGGCCAGAGCCGCTTCATGCAGTTTTTCCGGGGCGACGACAGCGTCGACCGCACCGACTTTCAGTGCGTCTTCGGCGCGGTTTTCCTTGCCGGCGGCAATCCACTCGATGGCGTTGTCGGCACCGATGATGCGTGGCAGGCGAACGGTACCGCCGAAGCCCGGGTAGATGCCCAGCTTGACTTCCGGCAGGCCAATCTTGGCGCTGGAGGACATGACGCGATAGTCAGCTGCCAGGCACATTTCCAGACCGCCGCCCAGCGCGATGCCATTGATCGCGGCAACGGTCGGAACGTTGAGGTCTTCGAAATCGCTGAAAATCTTGTTGGCTTCGAGGTTGCCTGCGACAAGCTCTGCATCCGGCAGCTTGAAGTTATCGACAAATTCGGTGATGTCGGCGCCGACGATGAAGACGTCCTTGCCACTGCTGACGATCACACCCTTGACCGACGCATCTGCCTTGATGGCGTCTACGGCCGAACGCAATTCGTTCAGGGTAAGACGGTTGAACTTGTTGACGGACTCACCCTTGAGGTCGAAATTCAATTCGACGATGCCACTTTCAAGAGCTTTAACCGTGATGGCTTTACCTTCGTAAATCATCAACTGATCTCCACGATATGGAAGCTGAACAGTACACGTCGGACGCTAACTTCTGACTCGGCAACGACGTTTCCATCGATGCTACGCCAATCCGCCAGGCACACCCGCCAACGCGATAGTCGGGATTCTGGAAGAGCCGTCTGGTAATACAAACGCTCAATTCATACGCCCGTTTGATTTGGGTACGCCACATTCAGGCAAAATCCGACAATTGTCAATCGCCCAAAAGGTTGTTTAAAACACGACTTCTTAGTCACTTCAGACGGGCACGCACCATCAACAAGCCTGCTCATCCCAGGACATTCATAGAATCAATCTTTAGAAAAGTCGCCCTAATGCGTGGCACCCATAACCGATTCGCGGCTACGCTGGCACAACCCTGGAGCAAAAATATGGACGCCTGGCCGAAAACCAGGCGTAAGATCAGCGACAACCCTATCCCCGGCCGCTCAGAACCAGGGGATCAGAAAGGATTTACCGGCCTGCCTGGCCAACCCAGCCCGACCCTGTCGGGCTTTTTATTGCCTGCTTTTCAATAACCTGTGCCATTGCAGCGCAGGTCATGCCTCACGCCAGCGCCTTGAGCACCGCGGCAATGTCTTGCAAAACACTGGCTTCACCACGTTCGCCCCAATACAAGACGATCATCTGTCGGTCGGCCTCGACCTTGAACACGTTGGCCGGCAGCGTGCGAAAGTGCTCGAGCAAGGCAGGGTCCGCACAGGCTTCCCGCCATTGGTTGACCCACATGCCTGGCGCGCTTTGCCAGTAGGCCCAGCAGGCCGGCTGCGTGCCGCGCCGCGGTCGATGGTACTGCGCGCAGGGGTTTGGAGGCTGCGGATCCATCCAGTGCGGCCACTCCTGAGGCGCCAGTTGCATGCCCAGCCCCATGCGGCGCGCCTCCATGCGCAGGGCGATCTGCCCGCTCTGGCGGCGCGACGGACGCAACCAGGCCAGCGGGCTCAAGACCACCGCGAGGATTGACACCACTATCCAGACCGTCATATCTGTACTCCCGATTCTTGATGAGCCGATTGATCCAGGTCGGAACCAATCCGCTTGAAACCAGCCATACTTGAAGCTATTGCAATCCTCAGGAGGAGCACCTCATGCCCTACCACCATATTCTGGTCGCAGTAGATCTAACCGAAGAGTGCGATCCTGTTATCCACCGGGCTCGCGAGCTTTCGGTCAGCAACAGCGCCAAATTGTCCCTGGTGCATATTGTCGAGCCGATGGCCATGGCGTTCGGCGGCGACGTGCCGATGGACCTGTCCCAATTGCAACAGCAGCAGTTCGACCAGGCCAAGGAACGCCTCGATCGCCTCATCACCAAATACCCTGAGCTGTCCAAGGAATACAGCCACCTGACCTATGGCCAGCCACGCCAGGAAATCCACCACCTGGCCAAGGAACAGGAATGCGACCTGATCGTGGTCGGCAGCCATGGCCGCCACGGCCTGGCCCTGCTGCTGGGCTCGACCGCCAACGACGTGCTGCACGGCGCACCTTGCGACGTACTGGCCGTGCATCTGGTCAAACGCTGAGCCCGTCACCGGCAGAATTCTCCGCCCGTACCTGCCCTGCAAAAAGCCCGACATGAATGTCGGGCTTTTTTATTGACGCCAGGTCACTCAGGCATCCAGCTCGGCCCAGCGCTCGACCATCACGTCCAGTTCAGCGTTGAGCTGTTCCAACTGGGCGATGACCGCCGTGGTCTCGGCCGCAGGACGCTGATAGAAGCCGGCGTCGGCCATCTCCGCTTCCACGCTGGCGATCTGCTGCTCCATGGCTTCGATCTGGCCAGGCAACGCCTCGAGCTCGCGCTGCAACTTGTAGCTGAGCTTCTTCTTGGCCGCAGGCGCTTCCTGTGCCGCAGCAGGCGCCGCCGCGACAGGCGCAACCACCGCCGAGTTCAGCTCGGCCTTGCCGGACTTGTTTTCGGTCACGCCCAACAGGCGTGGCGAACCACCCTGGCGCAACCAGTCCTGATAACCACCGACGTATTCGCGAACCTTGCCTTCGCCTTCGAACACCAGGGTGCTGGTCACCACGTTATCGAGGAATGCCCGGTCGTGGCTGACCATCAGCACGGTGCCCTGGAAGGTCAGCAGCACCTCTTCCAGCAGCTCGAGGGTTTCCACGTCCAGGTCGTTGGTCGGTTCGTCGAGCACCAGCAGGTTGGCCGGCTTGCTGAACAGCTTGGCCAGCAGCAGACGGGCACGCTCACCACCGGACAGCGCCTTGACCGGCGTGCGGGCACGCTGCGGGCTGAACAGGAAATCCCCCAGGTAGCTGAGCACGTGGCGGCTCTGGCCATCGATATCGATAAAGTCGCGACCTTCGGCGACGTTGTCGATCACGGTCTTTTCCAGGTCCAGCTGGTGACGCAACTGATCGAAGTAGGCCACGTCGATACGCGTGCCCTCCTCGACCTTGCCGCTGCTCGGCACCAGGCCGCCCAGCATCAGCTTGAGCAGCGTGGTCTTGCCGGTACCGTTGGCACCGAGCAGGCCGATACGGTCGCCGCGCTGCAGGACCATGGAGAAATCCTTGACCAGGAACGGACCGCCCGGATGAGCGAAGCTCACGTCTTCGAGCACCATTACCTGCTTACCGGACTTGTCGGCGGTTTCCAGCTGGATATTGGCCTTGCCGGTACGCTCACGACGCTCGCTGCGCTCGACACGCAGGGCCTTGAGGGCGCGCACGCGGCCTTCGTTACGGGTACGGCGGGCCTTGATGCCTTGACGAATCCAGACCTCTTCCTGGGCCAGGCGCTTGTCGAACAGCGCGTTGGCTGTTTCTTCGGCCGCCAGCACTGCTTCCTTGTGCACCAGGAAGCTGGCGTAGTCGCCGTTCCAGTCGATCAGCCCACCACGGTCCAGCTCGAGGATCCGGGTCGCCAGGTTCTGCAGGAAGGAACGGTCGTGGGTAATAAAGAGGACGGCGCCCTGGAAGTCCTTCAGGGCTTCTTCCAGCCAGGCGATGGCGCCGATATCCAGGTGGTTGGTCGGTTCGTCGAGCAGCAGCAGGTCCGGTTCGGACACCAGGGCCTGGGCCAGCAGGACGCGACGACGCCAGCCACCGGACAACTCGGCGAGGGTCTTGTCGGCCGGCAGTTGCAGGCGGCTCAGGGTGCTGTCCACCAGGGTCTGCAAGCGCCAGCCGTCACGGGCTTCGAGGTCGTGCTGGACGTGCATGAGCTTTTCCAGATCGGCATCAGTGACGATGTTCTGGCTCAGGTGGTGATACTGCGCCAGCAGTTCGCCAACGCCATCGAGGCCCTGGGCGACGACGTCGAACACTGTCCGCTCGTCGGCCACTGGCAATTCCTGCGGCAACTCGCCGATTTTCAGACCGGGCGCGCGCCATACGGAACCGTCGTCGGGCTTCTGATCGCCCTTGACCAGCTTCAGCATGCTGGATTTGCCAGTGCCGTTGCGGCCGATGATGCACACCCGCTCACCACGGGCGATCTGCCAGGACACCTTGTCCAACAACGGCATAGCGCCGAACGCAAGGGACACATCGCTGAATTTGAGCAGGGTCATGAGCTTCTCCAAAAACCGGGCGCGCATTCTACCTGAGTTGAGGCCTCAGAAGGCCGGCATTTTCGCTCCTGAAGCACCCTGAACAACATTTGCCGCGAACTGGCGACAAGAGGCCGGCAAAGCTTTCACCCGTTGCTGGCAAAAGGCTAAGCTAGGCAATAACTCAGTGTTGGCATTGTCGGCACTTGTCATGATTTCTCTGCCCGGATGTCTCATGCGCAGTCGCCTTTTCAGTCTTTTATCCTGCCTGCTTCTTTCTGCCTCTGCCGTGCACACCGCTCAGGCCGCGGACCTCTCACTCCAGCGTCAATATTACGATGAAGCCAAGCGCGCCCTGGCCAAGGGCGACTCCGGCCCGTATTTCCGCTACAGCCAGGTCCTGGCCGACTACCCGCTCGAGCCCTATCTGGCCTATGACGAACTGACCGCCCGGCTCAAGACCGCCAGCAACGCCGAGATCGAAAAGTTTCTCCGTGAACACGGCGACCTGCCCCAGGCCAACTGGATGAAACTGCGCTGGTTGCGCTGGCTGGCCGAACGCGGCGACTGGGCCACCTTCGTCAAGTATTACGACCCCAAGCTGAACTTCACCGAGCTGGACTGCCTGAACGCGCAATACCAGTTGGGCCACAACCTCAAGGCCGAAGGTTACGCCGCCACCGACAAGCTCTGGCTCAGCGGCAAATCCCTGCCGGCCACCTGCGACGCGCTGTTCGCCCAGTGGGCCGCCGAAGGCCAGTTGACTGAACAGAAACGCTGGCAGCGTGCCAAACTGGCCGCCGAAGCCCGCAACTATCCTCTGGCCAACAGCCTGGTCAAAAGCATGACCAGCCTCGCCCCTCAGGGCCGGCTGCTGGTGGACGTTGCCCAGAAGCCCGAGCTGCTCAGCCAGCCGTCGCGCTTCACTCCGGCCAGCGAAGCCATGTCCGACGTGGTCGGCCTGGGCCTGCGCCGCCTGGCTCGCCAGGATCCGGACAGGGCCATGGCCCTGCTCGACGGTTATGCCAGCAGCATGCACTTCTCCCGTGACGAAAAAGTGGCGATTGCCCGGGAAATCGGCCTGACCCTGGCGCGGCGCTTCGACAGCCGCGGCCTGGACGTGATGACAAAATACGATCCCGAGCTGCGCGACAACACGGTTTCCGAATGGCGCCTGCGCCTGCTGTTGCGCCTGGCTCGCTGGGAAGATGCCTACCAGTTGACCCGCAAGCTGCCCCAGGACCTGGCGACCACCAACCGCTGGCGCTACTGGCAGGCACGCAGCCTGGAACTGGCCCAACCGCAGAACCCTCAGGCACAGACCCTCTACAAAGGCCTGGCCAATGAGCGCGACTTCTATGGTTTCCTCGCGGCCGACCGCACCCAGCTGCCTTATCAGTTGAACAACAAACCGCTGGTGCTCAGCCAGCAGGTGATCAACAAGGTGCGCAATACGCCCGGCGTGCGGCGCGCCCTGGAGTTCCATGCCCGCGGCCAGATCGTCGATGGCCGTCGTGAGTGGTACCACGTCAGCCGTCATTTCAACCGTGACGAAATGGTCGCCCAGGCCAAGCTGGCCTACGACCTGAAATGGTACTTCCCGGCCATCCGCACCATCAGCCAGGCGAAATACTGGGACGACCTGGACATCCGCTTCCCGATGGCCCACCGCGACACCCTGGTGCGCGAAGCCAAGGTCCGCGGCCTGCACTCGAGCTGGGTATTCGCGATCACTCGCCAGGAAAGCGCGTTCATGGACGACGCCCGTTCGAGCGTCGGTGCGGCCGGCCTGATGCAACTGATGCCCGGCACCGCGAAGGAAACCGCGCGCAAGTTCAGCATCCCGCTGGCCTCGCCGCAGCAAGTGCTGAACCCGGACAAGAACATCCAGCTCGGCGCCGCCTACCTGAGCCAGGTGCACAGCCAGTTCAACGGCAACCGGGTACTCGCCTCCGCCGCCTACAACGCCGGCCCCGGCCGCGTGCGCCAATGGCTCAGGGGCGCCGACCACCTGAGCTTCGACGTCTGGGTCGAGAGCATTCCGTTCGACGAGACCCGCCAGTACGTGCAGAACGTGCTGTCCTATTCGGTGATCTACGGCCAGAAACTCAATTCGCCACAGCCACTGGTGGATTGGCATGAGCGGTATTTCGACGATCAGTAAGCGATAACGCCTCATAAAAAATGCCCGCAGCGATGCGGGCATTTTCGTTTCCAACGCTGGCTCAGGAGGCAGGCTGACCATCGCTGAACTGCAGCGCCGCCAGACGCGCATACAGCGGATTGCTGGCGACCAACTCCTGGTGGGTCCCCACCGCCACCAGCCGCCCCTGATCCATCACCGCGATCCGATCGGCGTTTTTCACCGTGGCCAGGCGATGGGCGATCACCAGGGTGGTGCGATTCTTCATCAGGCTCGGCAAGGCCTGCTGGATCAAATGTTCGCTCTGGGCATCCAGGGCGCTGGTGGCTTCATCCAGCAACAGGATCGGCGCATCCACCAGCAGCGCCCGGGCAATCGCCAGGCGCTGGCGCTGGCCACCGGAAAGTCCCAGCCCCGCATCGCCGAGATGGGTCTGGTAACCCTCGGGCATTTTCTCGATGAAGTCGTGGGCGTAGGCAATCCTTGCCGCCTCCCTGACCTGCTCCGGGGTGGCCGAGGGTTTGCCATAACGAATGTTCTCTTCGATGCTGCCGAAGAACAGCGCCGGGCTTTGCGACACCAGGGCAAAACAGCGACGCACATCCTGCGGGTCGAGTTGGGTCAAGGGCACGCCATCGAGCAGAATGCGCCCCTGCTCCGGGTCATAGAAACGCAGTAGCAGATCATAGATAGTCGACTTGCCCGCCCCCGACGGCCCGACCAGCGCCAGGGTCTCCCCCTCGCGAACAGTCAGGCTCAAGCCATCGACGGCATAACTGTCCGGACGCGACGGATAAGAGAAGCGCAGGTTCTCCAGCACCAGCTCGCCCCGCACCCGCTCGGGCAAGGTGGCCAGACCATCGCTCGGCGGCTGGATGAGGTTTTCCGAACGCAGCAACTCGGCAATCCGCTCCGCCGCGCCGGCGGCTCGTTGCAGCTCGCCGATCACTTCGCTCAGGGTGCCGAAGGCACTGCCGACGATCAGGCTGTAGAAGACAAAGGCCGCCAGCTCGCCGCTGGAAATGCGCCCGGCGATCACATCCATGCCGCCGACCCAGAGCATCACCCCGACCGCCCCCAGCACCAGCACGATCACCAGGGTAATCAGCCAGGCACGCTGGACGATACGCCGGCGCGCGGTGTTGAACGCCTCCTCCACCGTCAGGGCGAAACGCCGCTCATCCTGAGGCTGGTGGTTATAGGCCTGGACGGTCTTGATCTGGCCCAGGGCTTCCGCCACGTAGCTGCCGACATCGGCGATACGGTCCTGGCTCAAGCGCGACAGGCTGCGTACCCGACGGCCGAAAATCAGGATAGGCACCAACACCAGAGGCAAGGCGATCACCACGATGCTGGTGAGTTTGGGGTTGGTGACAAACAGCAGCACGATGCCGCCGATCACCATCAGCGCATTGCGCAAAAACAGCGAGAGCGAGGACCCGATCACCGATTGCAGCAAGGTGGTGTCGGCAGTCAGCCGCGACTGGATCTCCGAACTGCGGTTGTTCTCATAGAAGCCCGGGTGCAGGTAGATCAGGTGATTGAACACCTGCCGACGGATGTCCGCCACGCAGCGCTCGCCGATCCACGACACCAGGTAGAAACGCACGAAGGTCCCCACCGCAAGCCCCAGCACCAGCAGCAGAAACAGGCCGATAGACTGGTTGAGCAGGTCCGGTGATCCGGTCATGAAGCCCTGGTCCACCAACAGGCGGATGCCCTGCCCCATGGACAGGGTGATACCCGCGGTCACCACCAGCGCCAGCAACGCCCCCAAGGCCTGCCAGCGATAAGGCGCGATGAAACGACTGGCCAGGCGAATCGCCCGGCGTTGACGCGAAGAAAGCATGAAGTTCATCCGGGAGCACACCTGGGAACCGCCCCGCCCCATCCATCGCTGGGTGATCCAGCACAGTCATGAGGCGCAGCCCTGTTTGTCGGAACCGATTTCCTGGAATCTGTCTTCCTGGAATCTGGCTAAATCACAATGAGTCAGATTAATTATGTCCGCTGATACTGGAGCCTAGATGCTATTGGTCTAAGGTCCGAGTGGAAGTCCACAGGCATTTCTGTTGGACTGAGGACTTAACCGGATAGAAAACGCCGTAGTGGGACCTTGCAGGGAGTTGTCACAGCTTGGTCACCTGGCGGTTTTAAAGTAAGCGCACAACCTGATGAGGAGACAGGCCATGTCCTTGCAAAACAGCAGCAATGACAAGATTGAAGTGATTCGTACCCACCCCGACCAGTCTCTGGGATGCGCCATTATCGACGCTCAGGGTCGCGAAGTACCGATCACCGAAGACATGATCCAGAACGCCTGCCGCGAACTGGAAAAGCGACTGGTCAAGCCTGCGCAGCAAGATTGACACATAGCCTCACGTCCTCTTGACCCGGCCCTGAAGCCGGGTTTTTTATGCCTGCCAGAAACGTCCCGGCTCCAGACCCGATCAGCGAACCGACACCGCCCCCAGGGCCGATACGATCTGCTGCAAGCCTGGCGCTTCGCCCTGGATACGCACGGCCAGCCCATCGATTTCACGTCGCGGCGGATAACCCTTGCGCAACGCATCGAAGGCCGCGCGCTGCTCGGCCACGCTGCCCACCAGGCTGCGGCGGAAATCCGCATCGTCGCGCCGCGGGTCGTAAACCGCCCGACAGATCATCGCCAGGGACCAGGCCGGATCGCTATTGGCATCGAGGCTCACTTCCGACAGCCATGGCCGGGGCAGCAGGTCGCGCAAATGAATCGCTTGCGGCTGGCCGAGGTAATCGCAGAGCGCCTGATAGATCTGCGCCGTCCCGCGTTGCCGGCCATCGAGGCTGTAACCGGCGATATGCGGCGTGGCCAGCACGCACAGGTCGGCCAGGGCCACATCGACCTGGGGCTCGCCTTCCCAGACATCCAGCACCGCCTGTAGGTCTTCACGCTCGAGCAGCACTTCGCGCAGGGCGCTGTTATCCACCACCGCGCCGCGGCTGGCGTTGATCAGCCAGGCACCGGGGCGCAGCCGGCGCAGGCGCTGCTTGTCCAGCAGGTGCCAGGTCGGCAACTCGCCGGCCTTGGTCAAGGGTGTGTGCAGGCTGATGACATCGCACTGCTCAAGGATCTGCTCCAGGCTGACGTAGTCGCCCCCTTCCGCCACCTGTCGTGGCGGATCGCAGACCAGGACCTTCCAGCCCAGACCGCGCAGCACCTCGATCAGCCGTCCACCGACCTCGCCCGCGCCCACCACGCCGTACGTGCGTTGCGTCAGGTCGGCGCCTTCGATTTCCGCCAGGGTCAGCAGGCTGCCCAGCACATAGTCGACCACCCCGCGCGCATTGCAGCCCGGCGCACTGGACCAGCGAATGCCCGCCTCGTGGAAATACTCGAGGTCCAGGTGATCAGTACCAATGGTGCAGGTCCCGACAAACCGCACCTGGCTATTTTCGAGCAAAGCACGGCTGACCTGGGTCACCGAACGCACCAGCAGCACATCGGCGCCCTCGATCGCGGCGCGGTCGATGGCCCGCCCCGGAAAACGGCGGATCTCGCCGAAGCCGGCAAAAAAGGCATCGAGCAGGGGAATATTTTCGTCGGCAACAATCAGCATGGCAGGCTCCTTTCGCGGAGCCGCAGTTTAGGCGTAGAAGGCCATTTTGGGCCAGCAAGCAATCCACCCTGTCGCCCTCCGCCAGCACTTACAAATCGACAACAGAGGTTTTTTCCTGACTCATCTGTCAATGCGTAGAATACGCCGCCCTGCGCATCAACCCTGTGGACGCTTCGCCTGTGAATTCCGTGACCGATACCCCTGCCGCCTCCCTCAACCGCCCGGCCCGGGTGCGCCTTGAACTGCGCAGCCTGCTGGCCCTGTCCTTGCCGATCATGATCGCGCAGCTGGCGACCACGGCCATGGGATTCGTCGATGCGGTGATGGCCGGCCGGTACAGCCCACGGGACCTGGCGGCGGTGGCGCTGGGCAACTCGATCTGGATCCCGGTATTCCTGTTGATGACCGGCACCCTGCTGGCCACCACGCCCAAGGTGGCCCAGCGGGTCGGCGCCGGCACCTATGGCGAGATCGGCCCGCTCGTGCGCCAGGCGCTGTGGCTGGCCCTGGCGGTCGGCCTGAGCGCCAGCCTGATTCTGCTCAGTGCCGAGCCGGTGCTGCACCTGATGAAGGTCGACCCGACGCTGATCGGCCCCTGCATGGAATACCTGCACGGCATCGCCAGCGGCCTGCCGGCGGTGGCGCTGTATTACGTGCTGCGTTGCTGTAGCGATGCCCTGGGCCGTACCCGGCCGAGCATGGTCATCGGCCTGTTCGGCCTGGCCCTGAACATCCCCATCAACTACGTGTTCATTTATGGCCACCTCGGCGTGCCGGCCATGGGCGGCGTCGGTTGCGGCTGGGCCACGGCCATCGTGATGTGGGCAATGATGCTGGCCATGGCCGGCTGGACCCGCTGGGCTCCGGCCTACCAGAGCAGCCAGCTGTTCAAGCGTTTCGACTGGCCGCAATGGGCGGTGATCAAGCGTTTGCTGAGCGTTGGCCTGCCGATCGGCATCGCAGTGTTTGCCGAATCGAGCATCTTCGCGGTGATCGCCCTGCTGATCGGCAGCCTCGGCGCCACGGTGGTCGCCGGGCACCAGATCGCCCTGAACATCAGTTCCCTGCTGTTCATGATTCCGTATTCCCTGGGCATGGCGGTTACGGTGCGGGTCGGCCAGGCCCTGGGCGCCGGCAACCCGCATCAGGCACGCTTCGCCGCTGGCGTCGGCCTGGGCGCGGCGCTGGCCTTCGCCCTGTTCTCCGCGAGCCTGATCCTGCTGCTGCGCGAATCCATCGCCTCGATCTACACCCCGGACACCGCGGTGATCCAGGTGGCGGCGATGCTGATCGTGTACGCCGCGCTCTACCAGTTCTCCGACGCGATCCAGGTGATCTGCGCAGGGGCCCTGCGCGGCTACCAGGACACCCGAGTGACCATGGTCCTGACGCTGCTCGCCTACTGGGGCATAGGTTTGCCGGTGGGTTATGTGCTGGGGCTGACCGACTGGTTCGGCCCGGCCAGCGGCCCGAGCGGGCTGTGGGAAGGCTTGATTGCCGGCCTGAGCTGCGCGGCGCTGATGCTGTCGATCCGCCTGGCGCGCAGCGCGCGCAAGCGAATCCGCATCAGCCAGGCGGCGGGTTAACCGGACTTCTTGCGAATCCAGTACAGGTAGGTGCCGGCTTCTTCCTGCTGAGCGACCAGCTCATGGTCGAGGAACACGCAGAACTTGGGGATGTCGCGGCGGGTCGAGGGATCGGTGGCGATCACCTTGAGCAGGCCGCCGGGCTGCAGGTCACGAATATGCTGGTGCAGCATCATGACCGGCTCCGGGCAATTGAGCCCGGTGGCATCCAGCGTGCCGTCGACCGGCGTATCGATGATTTGACTCATAACTCACTCCTGAAACTGGCCGGCATTGTCGCGCAATGCCGGCATCGACGCTATCTGTGACATTGCGCCGCAACTCTGATCAACGGGCCTTGGGCTTCTTTTCATCCAGCCGGCGCAGGTGGCAGGTCACTTCTTCACGGTCGTGGTACAGCTGCTTGCAGCCGATGGCCACGCGAATGCCACGGGCCTTGAAGCCGTCCTCGATCCGTTCGAGCAAACGCTTCACTTCCGCGTAACGCTGTTTCATCGGCAGCTTCAGGTTGACCACCGCTTCGCGGCAATGACCCTCGCCGATCCAGGTTTCCAGCAAGGCGGCGTTGCGCGCCGGCTTCTCGACGATGTCGCAGACCATCCAGTCCACCGGCTGCTTGGGCTTGAAGGTGAAACCGTCGGCCATCAGGTGCTGCACCAGGCCGGTGTCCATCAGGCTTTCGGCCATAGGCCCGTTGTCGACAGCGGTGACCAGCATGCCGCGGTTGACCAGTTGCCAGGTCCAGCCACCCGGGGCGGCGCCCAGGTCGACGCCGGTCATGTCGCCGTGCAGGCGCTCGTCCCACTGATCGCGAGGAATGAAGTGGTGCCAGGCCTCCTCCAGCTTCAGGGTCGAGCGGCTGGGCGCTTCACGGGGGAACTTCAAGCGCGGAATGCCCATCGGCCACATGGCCGAATTGCCGGCATCGGCCAGGCCGACGAACACCTCGCGACCGCTTTTGAAGGTCAGCAGCAAGCGCGGCTTGCCGGCATCGTCCACCAGCTTGCCGGCCGCCGTCAGGGCCTTGCGCAGTGGCGCTTCGAATTTCTTGCAGAAGTTCGACAATTCTTTGCCGTCGTTGGTATCCAGCACTTCCAGCCACAGGCTGCCGCAGGTCGGGAAGCTCGCCAGATGGGCCAGGATCACACTGATACGGTCGGTTTCCGGCAGATCGACGAAGACGCCCCGCGCCCATTGCCGCGGGAAGATCAGCTCGGCGAAACGCAGCTCGCGCATCAGGCGCTCGGCGCCGTCTTCTTCGCTGCACACAAACTCGGCACAGGCGCTGCTCGGCTTGGCCTTGGCATACCCGGCCACGTTCAGGCGCGCGGCATGGTCGGCGATCTCGGAGCAGACTTCGCCTTCGAAGCCCGGCCGGCAGTGCATAAAGAGGGTGTTCATCGAATCTCCTGGGCAATTGGCAATCAATCATGCGCAAACCCGCTGTTGCAAAGCCTGTCACGAAAACCGGCGCATGATAGCCGAGTTCGGAACCTTGGACTTGTCCATAGAGTCCAGTTATTAGCCAGCTACTGAAAACAGGGCTAGCTTAAGAGCTCTGCCCTTCCCGTCAGGTCCGTAGCCGTGCGGACCAAAAGGAGTGATTCAATGCCGTCCCTCGATAGCCTGAAAACCCTTAAAACATTAAAAATCGACGACAAGACCTACCACTATTTCAGCCTGCCGGAAGCCGCCAAGCGCCTTGGCGATCTCGACAAGCTGCCGATGTCGTTGAAAGTCCTGCTGGAAAACCTGCTGCGCTGGGAAGACGAAAAGACCGTCACCGGCGCCGACCTCAAGGCCCTCGCCGCCTGGCTCAAGGAGCGTCGCTCGGATCGCGAGATCCAGTACCGCCCGGCGCGGGTGCTGATGCAGGACTTCACCGGCGTGCCAGCGGTGGTCGACCTGGCGGCCATGCGCGCCGCCATGGCCAAGGCCGGCGGCGACCCGCAACGCATCAACCCGCTGTCGCCGGTGGACCTGGTGATCGACCACTCGGTGATGGTCGACAAGTTCGCCAGCAGCACCGCCTTCGAACAGAACGTCGACATTGAAATGCAGCGCAACGGCGAGCGTTATGCCTTCCTGCGCTGGGGCCAGAGCGCCTTCGACAACTTCAGCGTGGTGCCGCCGGGCACCGGCATCTGCCACCAGGTCAACCTGGAATACCTGGGCCGCACGGTCTGGACCAAGGATGAAGACGGCCGCACCTACGCCTTCCCCGACACCCTGGTGGGCACCGATTCCCACACCACCATGATCAACGGCCTCGGCGTGCTCGGCTGGGGCGTGGGTGGTATCGAGGCCGAGGCGGCGATGCTCGGCCAGCCAGTGTCGATGCTGATCCCGGAAGTCATAGGCTTCAAACTGACCGGCAAGCTCAAGGAAGGCATCACCGCCACCGACCTGGTGCTGACCGTCACCCAGATGCTGCGCAAGAAAGGCGTGGTCGGCAAATTCGTCGAGTTCTATGGCGACGGCCTCGCCGACCTGCCGCTGGCCGACCGTGCCACCATCGCCAACATGGCCCCGGAATACGGCGCCACCTGCGGTTTCTTCCCGGTGGATGACATCACCCTGGAATACCTGCGCCTGTCCGGCCGCCCGGACGCCGTGGTGAAACTGGTGGAGGCCTACAGCAAGACCCAGGGCCTGTGGCGCCTGCCGGGCCAGGAGCCGGTGTTCACCGACAGCCTGGCACTGGACATGGATACGGTGGAAGCCAGCCTGGCCGGGCCGAAGCGGCCGCAGGACCGGGTCTCCCTGCCCAATGTCGGCCAGGCCTTCACCGACTTTCTCGACCTGCAGTTCAAGCCCACCAGCAAAGAAGAAGGCCGCCTGGAAAGCGAAGGCGGTGGTGGCGTGGCCGTGGGCAGCGCCGACCTGATAGGCGAAATCGATTACGCCCACAATGGCCAGACCTATCGCCTGAAGAACGGCGCAGTGGTGATCGCCGCTATCACCTCCTGCACCAACACCTCCAACCCCAGCGTGATGATGGCTGCCGGCCTGGTGGCGAAAAAGGCCGTGGAAAAAGGCCTGAAGCGCAAGCCCTGGGTGAAGAGTTCGCTGGCCCCGGGTTCGAAAGTGGTCACCGACTACTATCAGGCCGCAGGGCTGACCCAGTACCTCAACGCCCTGGGCTTCGACCTGGTGGGTTATGGCTGCACCACCTGCATCGGCAACTCCGGCCCCTTGCCGGAGCCGATCGAGAAAGCCATCCAGAAAGCCGACCTGACCGTCGCCTCGGTGCTGTCCGGCAACCGTAACTTCGAAGGCCGCGTGCACCCGCTGGTGAAAACCAACTGGCTGGCCTCGCCGCCGCTGGTGGTGGCCTATGCCCTGGCCGGCAGCGTGCGCATCGATATCAGCCGCGAGCCGCTGGGCGAAGACAAGGACGGCAAGCCGGTCTACCTGCGCGACATCTGGCCGAGCACCCAGGAAATCGCCGAGGCGGTCACCCAGGTCAACACCCGGATGTTCCACAAGGAATACGCCGAGGTGTTCGCCGGCGACGCCCAGTGGCAAGCCATCGAAGTGCCGCAGGCCGCGACCTATGTGTGGCAAGCGGATTCCACCTATATCCAGCACCCACCCTTCTTCGACGACATCGCCGGCCCTCTGCCGGTGATCGAGGATATCGAGGGCGCGCGGGTCCTGGCGCTGCTGGGCGACTCGGTGACCACCGACCACATCTCCCCGGCCGGCAATATCAAGGCCGACAGCCCGGCCGGACGCTACCTGCGCGAGCAAGGCGTGGAACCGCGGGACTTCAACTCCTACGGTTCGCGTCGCGGCAACCATCAGGTGATGATGCGCGGCACCTTCGCCAACATCCGCATCCGCAACGAAATGCTCGGTGGCGAAGAAGGCGGCAACACTCTCTATATCCCCACCGGCGAGAAACTGGCGATCTATGACGCGGCCATGCGTTACCAGCAATCGGGCACGCCATTGGTGGTGATCGCCGGCCAGGAATACGGCACCGGCTCCAGCCGCGACTGGGCCGCCAAGGGCACCAACCTGCTGGGGGTCAAGGCGGTGATCGCCGAGAGCTTCGAGCGTATCCACCGCTCCAACCTGGTGGGCATGGGCGTGTTGCCGCTGCAGTTCAAGCTCGACCAGAACCGCAAGAGCCTGAACCTCACCGGCAAGGAAACCCTGGATATCCAGGGCCTGACCGGCGTCGAACTGACGCCGCGGATGAACCTGACCCTGGTGATCACCCGCGAGGATGGCAGCCAGGAAAAGGTCGAGGTGCTGTGCCGCATCGACACCCTGAACGAAGTGGAATACTTCAAGTCCGGCGGGATCCTGCACTACGTCCTGCGACAGCTGATCGCCGCGTAACGCCATGCCGCAAAACCGACACCGCCTCCGGGCGGTGTTTTTGTTTCACTTATTCATCGCCCCCGCCTCGTTATACTGGCCCCCCGTTCGTTCTATCCAGTAACCGCTGACGCAGGTGGCGCGAGCGGCTGATTCCATTCTTTTCGCAACAAGGATTTCACATGACTGTTCTGCCATGGATGTACCTGGCACTTCTCTCCATTGGTTACGCCCTGGCCCTGAGCTACGGCCAACTGGGCCTGCTGGCGGCGGTTTCCGTCGCCTTGCTGCTGTGCGCGGGCTTTGCCGTGCGCCAGCAGAAAAGCCCTTACGCGCGCTACCTGGGGCACGGCCTGTTCGTGGTACTGGCCCTGGCGCTGGCCATGCACTGGCTGCCCGGCTTCTACAATGGCCGAGCGATCGGCCCGGAACGCTTCACCGCCGATGCCGTGCCATTTTCCATGTACCTGAACCAGGACAAGCCGCTGATCGGCTTCTGGCTGTTGCTGGTCTGCCCCTGGATCATCGGCCGGCGTTCGCTGCGCCTGTCCCTCTACACCACCGCCCTGGCCTTGACCCTGACCGCACTGGCGGCCCTGGGCGGCGCGGTGTTGCTGGGCATCATCGACTGGGCGCCGAAATGGCCGGATCAGGCCTGGCTGTGGGTGCTGAACAACCTGCTGCTGGTCACCCTGGTGGAAGAAGCGCTGTTTCGTGGCTACATTCAGGGCGGCCTGAGCCGTCGCTTCAAGCACCTGCCCTATGGTGAAAACCTGGCACTGATGTGCGCGGCCCTGCTGTTCGGCCTGATGCATGTGGGCGCCGGCTGGCAATGGTGGCTGCTGGCGAGCATCGCCGGGGTCGGTTACGGCCTGGCCTACCGCTTTGGCGGCCTGGGCGCCGCGGTGGCCACCCATTTCGGTCTGAACCTGCTGCACTTCGGGCTGTTCACCTACCCGATGCTGGCGGGTTGACCCTTGCGAAGCCGGGGCTCCCTGAACGGGCCTCGGCTTCGCCGCCTCCCCTCGCCCCTCCTTGAAGAATAAGGCCTCTGTCAATGAGACAATTCTCAAATTCCATAAAAAAACTTCAATAATTGGCGAAGACCGCCGACAACCTATCAAAGCCTTGCGGATAGAAAAACCATGCGTAACAACCAGCCCGTCACCCAGCGCGAACGTACCTTTCCGACTCAGCAACGGTTGATCTCCACTACCGATGCCAAAGGCGTGATCACCTACTGCAACGATGCCTTCGTTGAAATCAGCGGGTTTTCTCGTGAGGAACTGGTCCGCGCACCGCACAACCTGGTCCGTCACCCCGACGTTCCGGCCGCGGTGTTCGCGCATATGTGGGCCACCCTGAAACAAGGCTTGCCATGGATGGGCATTGTCAAGAATCGCTGCAAGACCGGTGACCACTACTGGGTCAACGCCTACGTGACACCGGTCTTCGAAGGTCAGCAAGTGGTCGGCTACGAGTCGGTGCGGGTCAAGCCCACCGCCGAGCAGATCCGCCGGGCCGAAGCGCTTTACCAACGTATCAACCAGGGCAAGTCGGCGATTCCGAAACGCGATAAATGGCTGCCAGTGCTCCAGGACTGGCTGCCGTTCATCCTGGTCAGCCAGCTGAGCTTCCTGATTGGCGTCTGGCTCAACTCTTCCTGGGGCTTTGCCCTCGCCGCCGGCCTTTCCGTGCCGCTCGGCCTGCTCGGGCTGAGCTGGCAACAGCGCGGCCTCAAGCGTTTGCTGCGCCTGGCCGAGCAGACCACCTCCGACCCGCTGATCGCCCAGATGTACACCGACAGCCGTGGCGCCCAGGCGCGCCTGGAGATGTCGATCCTCAGCCAGGAAGCCCGCCTGAAAACCTGCCTGACCCGTCTGCAGGACACCGCCGAGCACCTCAACGAGCAGGCACGCCAGTCCGACACCCTGGCGCACAACAGCTCCAGCGGCCTGGAACGCCAACGCGTGGAGACCGAACAGGTGGCCACCGCGGTCAACCAGATGGCCGCGACCACCCAGGAAGTGGCCAGCCACGTGCAGCGCACCGCCGACGCCACCCAGGAAGCCAATCGCCTCACCGGGCGTGGGCGCGACATCGCCGGGGAAACCCGCGAAGCGATCCAGCGCCTGTCGGTGGTGGTGGGTGAAACCGGCCTGACCGTGACCCAACTGGCCAAGGACAGCGACGAAATCGGCGGCGTGGTCGATGTGATCAAGGGCATCGCCGACCAGACCAACCTGCTGGCGTTGAACGCAGCCATCGAAGCGGCTCGCGCCGGGGAAATGGGCCGCGGCTTCGCAGTGGTGGCCGACGAGGTGCGCCAACTGGCGCAACGCACCAGCGAATCCACCGGCCAGATCCACACCCTGATCGCCAAGCTCCAGCAAACCGCCAGTACGGCGGTGCAGACCATGGACGCCGGGCATCGTCAGGCCGAGGAAGGCGTGGCCCGGGTACTGGAAGCCGACCAGGCGCTGGTGGGGATCAGCGAAGCGGTGGCCAACATCACCGACATGACCACCCAGATCGCTGCCGCCACCGAAGAGCAAAGCGCCGTGGCCGAAGAGATCAGCCGCAACATCAGCACCATCGCCCAACTGGCCGACCAAACCTCCGAGCAGGCCCTGAACTCGGCGCAACTCAGCGAAGAACTGACCCGCACCGCCAACACCCAGTACTCGTTGGTCGAACGCTTCAACCGCTAAGCCGCAAAACAAAAAACCCGGAAGGTTCGCCTTCCGGGTTTTTTATTGCCTGCTTTCCAGCCCCACGCGCATGTTTTCTGTAGGAGCGAAGCTTGCTCGCGATGCGGCCTGACAGTCGCCACCCTTGTCGCCTNCAATCGCGAGCAAGCTTCGCTCCTACAGAAGAGTCGTTCAGCCGTTCAACTGGCGCAAAACCTCAGCAACCTTCCGCGCGGCCGCCTCCAGGTGCTGCTCATGGCTGAAGCCTGAGGCCTTGAGCGGTTTCAGGTCATGGTCGGCGGCCGCCAGCCAGAACAGCTCGATAGCCGGCGCCAGCGCATAGACTTCGACCGCCTCGCGGTTACCCAGGGCATCGCGCTCGCCTTGGACGATCAGGGTCGTGGTGTGCAATTCGGCCAGGTGGGTGACCCGCGGTTTCTCCGGCTTGCCGACGGCATAAAACGGATACCCCAGGCACACCAGCGCATCGGCGCCCAGCTCGTCGGCCAGCAAACTGGCCATGCGCCCGCCCATGGACTTGCCGCCGATGGCCAGCCGCCCAGCGACATGAGGTCGCACCTGGGCATATACCTCGCGCCAGCACTCCAGCAGCTTCGGCGCCGGGTTAGGCGGCCGTTTGCCACCATCGAGGCGACGCTGGGCCATGTAGGGAAACTCGAAGCGCAGGACGTTGACCCCATGCGCCGCAAGGCGTGCGGCCATGTCGCTCATGAAAGCGCTGTCCATCGGCGCGCCGGCGCCATGGGCCAGGATCAGGGTCAGGGGTTCGCCGGCCAGCGGCTCCTGCGCGACATCCCAGAGCCAGCCCCGTTCCCGCACGCACTGCGCCCATTGATCCCCGTCAATAACAGCCCCTTGCCGTTTGCCCATGCTTACCTCGCTTTTAGTCTGCCTATAACTCCAGAAGAAGTGAGCGCGCCTTGCCGTGCGCAGTCGCTTTCACTTCAGCTGAACCGTGGATGGGGAACCATGAACACTTCTATCAGTACCGCCTACAACTACAAGGTGGTCCGCCAATTCGCCATTATGACGGTGGTGTGGGGCATCGTCGGCATGGGGCTCGGGGTTTTTCTCGCTGCCCAGTTGGTCTGGCCCGAACTCAACTTCAACCTGCCCTGGACCAGTTTCGGTCGCCTGCGCCCGTTGCATACCAACGCGGTGATCTTCGCCTTCGGTGGCTGCGCACTGTTCGCCAGCTCCTTCTACTCGGTGCAACGCACCTGCCAGACCCAGCTGTTCGCGCCGAAAATCGCCGCGTTCTGCTTCTGGGGCTGGCAGCTTGTCATCCTCCTGGCGGCCATCAGCCTGCCGCTGGGCTACACCAGTTCCAAGGAATACGCCGAGCTGGAATGGCCGATCGACATCCTCATCACCATCGTCTGGGTGGCCTACGCCATCGTGTTCTTCGGCACGGTGATGAAGCGCAACACCAAGCACATCTATGTCGGTAACTGGTTCTTCGGCGGCTTCATCATCACCGTGGCCATCCTGCACATCGTCAACAACCTGGAACTGCCGGTCAGCCTGACCAAGTCCTACTCGGTGTATGCCGGTGCGACCGACGCCATGGTGCAATGGTGGTACGGCCACAACGCGGTGGGCTTCTTCCTGACCGCGGGCTTCCTGGGGATGATGTACTACTTCGTGCCCAAGCAGGCCGAGCGTCCGGTGTATTCCTATCGCCTGTCCATCGTGCACTTCTGGGCACTGATCACCCTGTACATCTGGGCCGGCCCGCACCACCTGCACTACACCGCGCTGCCTGACTGGGCGCAGTCCCTGGGCATGGTGATGTCGCTGATCCTCCTGGCACCGAGCTGGGGCGGCATGATCAACGGCATGATGACCCTCTCGGGGGCCTGGCATAAGTTGCGCACCGACCCGATCCTGCGCTTTCTGGTGGTGTCCCTGGCGTTCTACGGCATGTCGACCTTCGAAGGTCCGATGATGGCGATCAAGACCGTCAACGCCCTCTCCCACTACACCGACTGGACCATCGGCCACGTACACGCCGGCGCCCTGGGCTGGGTGGCGATGATCTCCATCGGCGCGCTGTACCACATGATCCCGAAAGTCTTCGGTCGTCAGCAGATGCACAGCATCGGCCTGATCAACGCGCACTTCTGGCTGGCCACCATCGGCACCGTGCTCTACATCGCCTCGATGTGGGTCAACGGTATCGCCCAGGGCCTGATGTGGCGTGCCGTCAACGAGGACGGGACGCTGACCTACTCCTTCGTCGAAACCCTGGTGGCCAGCCACCCTGGTTTCATCGTGCGCTTCGTCGGTGGCGCGATCTTCCTCTTCGGCATGTTGCTGATGGCCTACAACACCTGGCGCACCGTACGCGCGGCCCAGCCTGCCGAAATCACCGCCGCTGCGCAGATGGCCTGAGGAGTCCGCCATGAAACACGAAGTCATCGAGAAAAACGTCGGCCTGCTGATGCTGTTGATGGTGTTTGCCGTGAGCATCGGCGGTCTGACCCAGATCGTCCCGCTGTTCTTCCAGGACGTCACCAACAAGCCGGTGGACGGCATGAAGCCCTACACCGCCCTGCAGCTGGAAGGCCGCGATATCTACATCCGCGAAGGTTGCGTCGGCTGCCACTCGCAGATGATCCGTCCGTTCCGCGCCGAGACTGAACGCTACGGCCACTACTCGGTCGCCGGTGAAAGCGTCTGGGACCACCCGTTCCTGTGGGGCTCCAAGCGTACCGGTCCGGACCTGGCCCGGGTCGGCGCCCGCTACTCCGACGACTGGCACCGCGCGCACCTGTACAACCCGCGCAACGTGGTGCCCGAGTCGAAGATGCCGGCCTACCCATGGCTGGTCACCCAGCAGGTCGACAGCAGCCACACCGAAACCAAGCTGCGTGCCATGCGCACCCTCGGCGTGCCGTACAACGACGAGGATATCGCCGGTGCCGTCGCTTCCCTCAAGGGCAAGACCGAGATGGACGCCCTGGTCGCCTATCTGCAAGTGCTTGGCACTGCGATCAAGAGCAAGAGGTGAGCCATGGGTCTTGAACTCGATACCGGCATGATCCGCGGGCTCGGCACGCTGGTGGTGATGATTGCCTTCATCGGCCTGTCGATCTGGGTCTTCAACGCCAAGCGCAACCCTGAGTTCGCCCAGGCGCGCCTGCTGCCCTTCGCCGACGAACCTTCGCCGGAAGTGCCCGGCAATCCATCTGATGACGCTCAATCCGAAGAGCATGCGACAAGGAGCATTCGGCCATGACCACCTTCTGGAGTACGTACATCTGCGTACTGACCATAGGCAGCCTGATCGGCCTGACCTGGCTGTTGATCGGCACGCGCAAGGGCGAGACCAAGGGCAGCGTCGACCAGACCATGGGGCACGCGTTCGATGGCATCGAGGAGTATGACAACCCCCTGCCGCAATGGTGGTTCCTGCTGTTCGCCGGCACCCTGGTGTTTTCCGTCGGCTACCTGATCCTCTACCCGGGCCTGGGCAACTGGAAAGGTATCCTGCCGGGCTATGAGGACGGCTGGACCCAGACCAAGGAATGGGAAAAGGAAATGAACAAGGCAGACGCCAAGTTCGGTCCGATCTTCGCCAAGTTCGCCGCCATGCCCGTGGAAGAAGTGGCCAAGGACCCGCAGGCGCTGAAAATGGGCGGACGCCTGTTCGCCTCCAACTGCTCGGTGTGCCACGGCTCGGATGCCAAGGGTGCGTTCGGCTTCCCTAACCTGGCCGACAACAACTGGCGCTGGGGCGGCAACGCCGACACCATCAAGGCCACCATCATGGGCGGTCGCATGGCGGCCATGCCGGCCTGGGGCGAAGTGCTGGGCGAGGACGGGGTGAAAAACGTCGCGGCCTATGTGCGTCACGAACTCGCCGGCCTGCCGTTGCCTGCCGACAGCAGCGCCGACCTCGTCGCTGGCAAGCAGGCGTTCAGCGCCACCTGCGTCGCCTGCCACGGCGCCAATGGCCAAGGCACTGAAATCATGGGCGCGCCGAACCTGACGCAACCGGCGGGCTTCATCTACGGCACCAGCCTGACCCAGTTGCAACAGACCATTCGCCACGGTCGCCAGGGCCACATGCCGGCGCAGAACGAACTGCTCGGCAACGACAAGGTCCAGTTGCTCGCGGCCTATGTCTACAGCCTGTCCCACAATGCGGCCAACCAGCCGCAGACTGAAACCTCAAGCGCGCAATAACCGCTCCACCCACTGCCGCATCGCTCGATGCGGCAGTTCCCTGCCTCTGCGCGACCAAGTGTCGCACCCTCTCTACTCCCTGCCTTTCAACTCTCCGGATTCGGGTCTAAGCTGCTTCGCAGTGGACTGGCACTGGCCGGTCACAGACCAGAAGTAGCCGCTCCATTCGAAGCCGTCGTTCGAGGACAGGCCGCAAAGGCTGGTTTATACCGGCTGTCGCGCCACTTACCGTCTGTCGCTCGTTCAATGGCTTTCCACACACCCGGTTACAACTGACCTGTACCCCCTCGCCTTTTTCATCCGCTGCGACATTTTGTCCGAGGCTGATTTTGTCCTTACTCCGCGCATGGAAAGGCCGCAGAATCAGCTTTTGAAAGCATTGACCCAGGTCATGGCGCGTTGCAATGACCCCCTGCTTTCTCCATACTTGCGGCCGATTTTTACTCCTAATAAAACACCCAAACCGTGGAACCTTAGAATGAGCACAGCAATCAGTCCGACTGCTTATAACTATAAGGTAGTCCGCCAGTTCGCCATCATGACGGTGGTCTGGGGGATCCTTGGCATGGGGCTCGGTGTCTTCATCGCCTCGCAACTGGTCTGGCCGGAGTTGAACTTCGACCTGCCATGGACGACCTTTGGACGCCTGCGCCCGCTGCACACCAACCTGGTGATTTTCGCCTTCGGTGGATGTGCATTGTTTGCCACTTCTTACTACGTCGTGCAGCGAACCTGCCAAACGCGACTGATTTCCGACAGCCTGGCGGCCTTCACCTTCTGGGGTTGGCAAGCCGTGATCGTCGGCGCGATCGTTACCTTGCCGCTGGGTTACACCACCACCAAGGAATACGCGGAACTGGAATGGCCCCTGGCTATCCTGCTGGCCATCGTCTGGGTCACCTACGGCCTGGTGTTCTTCGGCACCATCGTCAAGCGCAAGACCAAGCACATCTATGTGGGTAACTGGTTCTACGGTGCCTTCATCGTGGTCACCGCGATGCTGCACATCGTCAACCACGCTTCCCTGCCGGTCAGCTTCTTCAAGTCCTACTCGGCTTACTCGGGCGCGACCGACGCCATGATCCAGTGGTGGTACGGCCACAACGCCGTGGGCTTCTTCCTGACCACCGGCTTCCTGGGGATGATGTACTACTTCGTGCCGAAACAGGCCGAGCGTCCGATCTACTCCTATCGCCTGTCCATCGTGCACTTCTGGGCACTGATCACCCTGTACATCTGGGCCGGTCCGCACCACCTGCACTACACCGCGCTGCCGGACTGGGCGCAGTCCCTGGGCATGGCCATGTCGATCATCCTGCTGGCGCCAAGCTGGGGCGGCATGATCAACGGCATGATGACCCTCTCGGGCGCCTGGCATAAGCTGCGCACCGACCCGATCCTGCGGTTCCTGGTGGTATCCCTGGCGTTCTACGGCATGTCGACCTTCGAAGGTCCGATGATGGCGATCAAGACCGTCAACTCGCTGTCGCACTACACCGACTGGACCATCGGCCACGTACACGCAGGTGCCCTGGGCTGGGTAGCGATGATCTCGATCGGCGCCCTGTACCACATGATCCCGAAAGTCTTCGGTCGTCAGCAGATGCACAGCATCGGCCTGATCAACACCCACTTCTGGCTGGCTACCATCGGTACCGTGCTGTACATCGCCTCGATGTGGGTCAACGGCATCACCCAGGGCCTGATGTGGCGTGCAATCAACGATGACGGCACCCTCACCTACTCCTTCGTCGAAGCCCTGCAGGCCAGCCACCCTGGTTTCATCGTGCGTGCCCTGGGCGGTGCGTTCTTTGCCGCCGGCATGCTGTTCATGGCGTACAACGTGTTCCGTACCGTTCGCGCCTCGAACCCGGCTGACGCTGAAGCCGCCGCTCAGATCTCTGTAGTTGGAGCTCACTGATGAAGCATGAAGCAGTAGAGAAGAATATCGGCCTGCTGGCCTTCTTCATGGTCATCGCCGTCAGCATCGGCGGCCTGACCCAGATCGTCCCGCTGTTCTTCCAGGACGTCACCAACAAACCGGTGGAAGGCATGAAGCCGCGCACCGCCCTGGAACTGGAAGGCCGCGACGTCTATATCGCCAACGGCTGTGTCGGCTGCCACTCGCAGATGATCCGTCCGTTCCGTGCCGAAACCGAACGTTACGGCCACTACTCGGTCGCCGGTGAAAGCGTCTGGGACCACCCGTTCCTGTGGGGTTCCAAGCGTACCGGTCCGGACCTGGCCCGCGTTGGCGGTCGTTACTCCGATGACTGGCAGCGTGCGCACCTGTACAACCCGCGCAACGTTGTACCTGAGTCGAAAATGCCGGCTTACCCGTTCCTCGTAGAAAACAAGCTCGACGGCAAAGACACCGCGAAAAAAATGGAAGTCTTGCGCACGCTCGGCGTCCCTTACACCGACGAAGACATCGCCGGTGCCAAGGATGCCGTGAAGGGCAAAACCGAAATGGACGCGCTGGTGGCCTATCTGCAAGGCCTGGGCACCATCATCAAAAGCAAACGGTGATTCTTAATGGATATCGGGATGATTCGTGGCCTGGGCACCGTAGTGGTGATGGTGGCCTTCATCGGCCTGGCGCTGTGGGTGTTCAGCCCCAAGCGCAAGTCCGAGTTCGAAGACGCCACCTTGCTGCCGTTCGCGGATGATCCCGAAGCCATCAAGCACGTCGAGCAAGCTTCTAGGAGTAACAAAGAATGACTACGTTCTGGAGTCTGTACGTCACAGTCCTCAGTCTGGGTACCATTTTCGCCCTGACCTGGCTGCTGCTGTCGACCCGCAAGGGCCAGCGCGCCGAGCAGACCGACGAGACGGTCGGCCACTCCTTCGACGGGATCGAGGAGTACGACAACCCGCTGCCGAAATGGTGGTTCATGTTGTTCGTCGGCACCATCGTCTTCGCCCTGGGTTACCTGGTGCTGTACCCGGGTCTGGGTAACTGGAAAGGCATCCTGCCAGGCTACAACTACCTGGATACCGAAAAGCAGACCCCCTTCGCCAACGGCCAGACCGGCTGGACCGGCGTGCACGAGTGGGAAAAGGAAATGGCCAAGTCGGACGCCAAGTTCGGCCCGATCTTCGCCAAGTTCGCCTCCATGCCGATCGAGGAAGTCGCCAAGGACCCGCAAGCCCTGAAGATGGGTGGCCGCCTGTTCGCCTCCAACTGCTCGGTCTGCCACGGTTCCGACGCCAAGGGTGCCTACGGCTTCCCGAACCTGACCGACGCCGACTGGCGCTGGGGCGGCGAGCCGGAAACCATCAAGACCACCATCATGGGCGGTCGTCACGCGGTGATGCCGGCCTGGGCCGAAGTCATCGGCGAGCAAGGCGTCAGCGATGTGGCCGCCTATGTGCTGACCAACCTCGATGGCCGCAAGCTGCCGGAAAGCGCCAAGGCCGATCCGGCCAACGGCCAGAAGATCTTCGCCGCCAACTGCGTGGCGTGCCACGGTCCGGCCGGTAAAGGTACCCCAGCCATGGGCGCGCCTGACCTGACCCACCCGGGCGCGTTCATCTACGGCTCGAGCTTCGCCCAACTGCAGCAGACCATCCGTTACGGCCGTCAGGGCCAGATGCCTGCCCAGGAACAGCTGCAAGGCAACGACAAGGTTCACCTGCTGGCCGCTTACGTCTACAGCCTGTCCCACAGCGACAAGCCGGCGGACGCCGAGTAAGGCAGACACCTTCAGGTAACAGAAAAGGCCCCGCCAATGGACATTGGCGGGGCCTTTTTATTTTCCTCTCCCCTTACGTCCGTCGCTCCGCCCCGCTTGAGATTGCCCCCTCCACGCCAAGAGTAGTAACGTTGCTACATGAAACTTTTGTCGAGGGCATGACCATGGCCACCATCACCATCTCCAGTCGCGAATTCAATCAGGACACAAGTGGTGCCAAAAAAGCCTCAAGAAACGGCCCGGTCATCATCACCGACCGTGGCAGGCCCGCCCATGTGCTGCTAAGCATTGAGGACTACGAAAAACTGAGCGGCCTGAACACCAGCATCGTCGACATGCTGGCCATGCCTGAAGCGCCTGAAATCGATTTCGAAACAGAGCGCGCCACCATCATTCCTCGCGAGATCGATCTGTCCTGATGTTTTTGCTCGATACCAACGTTGTGTCCGAATTACGCAAGCCCAACGCTGATCGCCAGGTAGTGGCCTGGGCTCAGACCGTGGCGCCGACCAGCCTGTTTTTGTCAGTCATTACGTTATTGGAACTGGAAACCGGCATCCTGCGGCTGGAACGCCGTGATCGCACCCAAGGGGCGCTGCTGCGCGCCTGGCTGGAACTGCGCGTGATGCCCGCTTTCGACGGACGAATACTGGCCATTGACCACGCCATCGCGATGCGCTGCGCCCGGTTGCATGTTCCGGATCGCAGCAATGAATGCGATGCCCTGATTGCGGCGACCGCCCTGGAACACGGGCTGACAGTAGTGACCCGCAACATCACCGACTTCCAGCCCAGCGGTGTGCGACTGCTCAACCCGTGGAAGGATTGAACGCGGTCGCGGCGAAAAGCGTCCATAATTCACAAGTCAATTGATTCAAGTCATTACACCATCAATTGATTTCCCCCAACGCGACCAAAGGTCGCACCCTTGAGCTAGAGCGACAGGCGTATCATTGCGCCACTGCAACACCCCTATTTGATCGCGGTCGGCACGTACTGACCGGGGCATTTCTCCACTGCCGTGGGATGCAATGATGAGCAACCAGATTCCGGTACATGACGTTACCCCTCCTGCCAAGAATTCGAACAACAGCGTAGACCTCTACGCCTCTCGGGAAAAAATCTACACACGCGCTTTCACCGGCCTCTTCCGCAACTTGCGGATGGTGGGCGGGGCGGCCCTGTTCCTGCTGTATTTCGGTACGGTGTGGCTCAACTGGGGCGGCCACCAGGCCGTCTGGTGGAACCTGCCGGAGCGCAAGTTCTTCATTTTCGGCGCCACCTTCTGGCCCCAGGACTTCATCCTGCTGTCCGGCCTGCTGATCATCGCCGCCTTCGGCCTGTTCTTCATCACCGTGTACGCCGGGCGCGTCTGGTGCGGCTATACCTGCCCGCAAAGCGTCTGGACCTGGATCTTCATGTGGTGCGAGAAGGTCACCGAAGGCGACCGCAACCAGCGCATCAAGCTCGACAAGGCGCAGATGAGCGTCAACAAGTTCCTGCGCAAGTTCAGCAAGCACAGCCTCTGGCTGCTGATCGGCTTCGTCACCGGCATGACCTTCGTCGGCTATTTCTCGCCGATCCGCGAGCTGGTCATCGACTTCTTCACCGGCCAGGCCGATGGCTGGTCGTACTTCTGGGTCGGCTTCTTCACCCTCGCCACCTATGGCAACGCCGGCTGGCTGCGCGAACAGGTGTGCATCTACATGTGCCCCTACGCCCGCTTCCAGAGCGTGATGTTCGACAAGGACACCCTGATCGTCTCCTACGACCCGCGCCGCGGCGAAGGTCGCGGCCCGCGCAAGAAAGGTGCCGACTACAAGGCCATGGGCCTGGGCGACTGCATCGACTGCACCATGTGCGTGCAGGTCTGCCCGACCGGCATCGACATCCGTGACGGCCTGCAGATCGAATGCATCGGCTGCGCCGCCTGTATCGATGCCTGCGACAACATCATGGACAAGATGGACTACCCGCGCGGCCTGATCAGCTACACCACCGAACACAACCTGTCCGGGCAGAAAACCCATAAACTGCGCCCACGCCTGATCGGCTATGCGCTGGTGCTGCTGGCGATGATCAGCCTGCTGATCACCGCCTTCTTCATGCGCTCGCTGGTGGGCTTCGATGTCAGCAAGGACCGCGTGCTCTATCGCGAGAACGCCGAAGGCCGGATCGAGAACGTCTACAGCCTGAAGATCATGAACAAGGACCAGCGCGACCATACCTACGTACTGGACGCCGCCGGCCTGCCGGACCTCAAGCTGCAAGGCCGACGCGAGATCAAGGTGGCGGCCGGCGATATCGTCAGCATGCCGGTCGAGCTGTCGAGCTCGCCGGAGCAACTGCCGTCGAGCACCAACGAGGTGAAATTCATCCTCAAGGACGCCGACGACGAAAGCGTCCAGGTTGAAGCCAAGAGCCGGTTCATCGGCCCACAAATTCGTTAAGAGAAGTCATCATGCCCGCAGCGACCGCCACAAGCCCCTGGTACAAGCACCTCTGGCCCTGGATCATCATCGGTATCCTGGCCTGTTCGGTGACCTTGACCCTGTCCATGGTGACCATCGCGGTGAACAACCCGGACAACCTGGTCAACGACAACTACTACGAGGCCGGCAAAGGCATCAACCGCTCCCTGGACCGCGAACTGCTGGCCCAGACCCTGCAAATGCGCGCCAGCGTGCACCTGGACGATCTCACCGGCGAAGTCGACCTGCGCCTGAGCGGCAACAGCGCGCCCACCACCCTGGAGCTGAACCTGATCTCGCCGACCCAGCCGGAAAAGGACCGCAAGATTACCCTCGCCCGCAGCGAGACCGAACAAGGCCGCTACATTGGCCAACTGAGCGACAAGGTCGATGGCCGCCGTTTTGTCGAACTGCTGGGGGTTGAAGGCGACAAGACCTGGCGCATGTTCGAGGAAGAACAGGTCAGCCACGACAAGGACCTGCTGCTGGGTGACGAACCGCTGCAAGGCGCGGAACACCTGGACAAGTAAGCGCCCTCCGAGTATCGCCGGCAGGCCGCCTGCCGGCGATGAGGTCCGCCCACAGAACAAAGACCCGCGATGACCACGCCACTGCCCTGCTACCACTGTGCCCTGCCGGTTCCCGCCGGCAGCCGCTTCACCGCCGTCGTGCTCGGCGCCACCCGCGAGTTCTGCTGCCCGGGTTGCCAGGCGGTGGCCGAAGCCATAGTCGCCGGCGGCCTGGAAAGCTACTACAGCCATCGCAGCGAAGCCTCGGCCAACCCGCAAGCCCTGCCGGTGCAACTGGTGGACGAACTGGCGCTGTACGACCGGGCGGACGTTCAGCAACCCTTTGTCCGGCATGAAGGCGAACTGGCCGAAACCACCCTGCTGATGGAGGGCATCAGTTGCGCCGCCTGCGGCTGGCTGATCGAGAAACACCTGCGCAGCCTGTCGGCGGTGGCCGAGGCGCGGCTGAACCTGTCCAACCATCGCCTGCATGTGCGCTGGGCCGACAGCCAGCTGCCGCTGAGCCAGGTGCTCAGCGAACTGCGCCTGATCGGCTACGCCGCGCATCCCTACCAGGCCGACCGCGCCTCCGAGCAACTGGCCAGCGAAAACCGCCTGGCCCTGCGCCAACTGGGCGTGGCCGGACTGCTGTGGTTCCAGGCGATGATGGCGACCATGGCCACCTGGCCGGAATTCAATATCGATCTCAGCCCCGAGCTGCACACCATCCTGCGCTGGGTCGCGCTGTTTCTCACCACGCCAATCGTGTTCTACAGCTGCGCGCCGTTTTTCAAGGGTGCCCTGCGCGACCTGCGCACCCGCCACCTGACCATGGACGTCTCCGTGTCCCTGGCGATTGGCGCCGCCTACATTGCCGGGATCTGGACCTCGATCACCGGGGTCGGCGAGCTGTACTTCGATGCCGTGGGCATGTTCGCCCTGTTCCTGCTGGCCGGGCGCTACCTGGAACGCCGCGCCCGCGAACGCACTGCCGCCGCCACCGCGCAACTGGTGAACCTGCTGCCAGCCTCGTGCCTGCGCCTGGGCGCCGACGGCCAGAGCGAACGCATCCTGCTCAGCGAACTGCGCCTGGGCGACAAGGTGCTGGTGCATCCCGGCGCCATCCTGCCGGCCGACGGCAAGATCCTCGATGGCCAGTCGAGCATCGACGAATCCCTGCTCACCGGCGAATACCTGCCGCAACCGCGCAGCATCGGCGACACGGTCACCGCCGGCACCCTCAACGTCGAGGGCGCGCTGACCGTGGAAGTCCTGGCCCTGGGGCAGGACACGCGCCTGTCGGCCATTGTCCGCCTGCTGGACCGGGCCCAGGCGGAAAAACCGCGCCTGGCGGAGATCGCCGACCGCGCCGCCCAATGGTTCCTGCTGTTCTCCCTGATCGCCGCGGCCGCCATCGGCCTGCTCTGGTGGCAGCTGGACGCCTCACGGGCGTTCTGGATCGTCCTGGCCATGCTGGTCGCCACCTGCCCCTGCGCCCTGTCCCTGGCCACCCCGACCGCGCTCACCGCCGCCACCGGCACCCTGCACAAACTCGGCCTGCTGCTGACCCGCGGCCATGTGCTCGAAGGCCTGAACCAGATCGACACGGTGATTTTCGACAAGACCGGCACCCTCACCGAAGGGCGCCTGGCCCTGCGCTCGATTCGCCCCCTCGGCGAGCTCGACAGCCAGCAATGCCTGGGCCTGGCCGCCGCCCTGGAAAACCGCTCCGAACACCCGATTGCCCGGGCCTTCGGCCGTGCGCCGCTGGCCGCGGAAGAAGTCCTGAGCATGCCCGGGCTGGGCCTGGAAGGCCTGGTGGGCGAACAACGCCTGCGCATCGGCCAGCCTGCCTTCGTCTGCGAACTCAGCGCCTGTGCGGTCCCGGCGATGCCGGACGAAGCCGGCCAATGGCTGCTGCTGGGCGATACCCAAGGACCGCTGGCCTGGTTTGTCCTCGACGATCGCCTGCGCAGCGACGCACCGACGCTGCTGGCCGCCTGCAAGGCGCGGGGCTGGAACACCCTGCTGCTCTCGGGCGACAGCTCGCCGATGGTCGCCAGCGTCGCCGCCGAACTGGGCATCGACGAAGCCCGCGGCGGCCTGCGCCCGGATGACAAGCTGCAAGTGTTGCAACAACTGCATCGCCAAGGCCGCAAAGTGCTGATGCTCGGCGACGGGGTCAACGATGTGCCGGTGCTGGCCGCCGCCGATATCAGCGTGGCCATGGGCTCGGCCACCGACCTGGCCAAGACCAGCGCCGATGCGGTGCTGCTGTCCAACCGCCTGGATGCGCTGGTGCAGGCCTTCAGCCTGGCCCGCCGCACACGCCGGATAATCGTCGAGAACCTGCTGTGGGCCGGGCTGTACAATGGCCTCATGCTGCCGTTCGCCGCCCTCGGCTGGATCACTCCGGTATGGGCCGCCATCGGCATGTCCATCAGTTCGTTGACCGTGGTGCTCAATGCCCTGCGCCTGACTCGCCTGCCGCGTCAGCCCCAGGCCGAGGCCACGCCCCACACCCGCCCGCTGCCGGCCTGAGCCGCGCGGGCATGGAGCCTACCCATGCCAGCTCTCTACGTGATGATCCCGGCAGCGCTGCTGATCGTCGCCATCGCCATCTACATCTTCTTCTGGGCGGTCGACAGCGGTCAGTACGACGACCTCGACGGCCCCGCCCACAGCATTCTGTTCGACGACCAGGACCCCAAGCACACCGCCGCGGTCGACGAGGCCCAGGGCCAGCCAACGGCCGAGCAGCCGCCGCACAAAGACCAGGCGCCGCCCCATGCTTGAGCTGGCGCCACTACTGGTTTCCGCCGTGATCCTCGGCCTGCTCGGCGGCGGTCACTGCCTGGGCATGTGCGGCGGCTTGATGGGCGCCTTGACCCTGGCCATTCCCCAGGAGCAACGCAGCCGGCGTTTTCGCCTGCTGCTGGCCTACAACCTGGGGCGCATCCTCAGTTACGCCACCGCGGGCCTGCTGATCGGCCTGGCCGGCTGGGCCGTGGCCAGCAGCCCTGCGGCCATGGCCATGCGCGTGCTGGCCGGCCTGTTGCTGATTGCCATGGGCCTGTACCTGGCCGGCTGGTGGAGCGGCCTGACCCGTATCGAAAGCCTCGGACGCGGCCTGTGGCGCCATATACAGCCCGTGGCCAACCGTCTGCTGCCAGTGTCGAGCCTGCCGCGCGCCTTGCTGCTGGGCGCGCTCTGGGGCTGGCTGCCGTGCGGCCTGGTCTACAGCACCCTGTTGTGGTCCGCCAGCCAGGGCAATGCCCTCGACAGCGCCCTGTTGATGCTGGCCTTCGGCCTGGGGACCTGGCCGGTGCTGCTGGCCACCGGCCTGGCGGCGGAACGGGTCACCGCGCTGCTGCGTCGGCGCAGCGTGCGCATGGCCGGTGGCCTGCTGGTGATCCTGTTCGGCATCTGGACCTTGCCCGGTCCGCATCAGCATTGGTTGATGGGGCACTGAGGCAATCCTTCCCGACGTATTCGGCTCTCGGCAGAGACGACAAAAGGCCCGCCTGGCGGGCGCTGTCCACCCGCCACCCTTGATGCAAATCAAGATGACCGAGGCGCTAACCCCCTAGACTCGCGAACACTGCCTGCCTACCGGGGGAATTCCCGCATGCTCGACGCCATTCGTTGGGACACCGATCTGATCCGCCGTTACGACCTGGCGGGACCGCGCTACACCTCCTACCCCACCGCTGTGCAATTCCACAGCCAGGTGGGCACCTTCGACCTGCTCCACGCCCTGCGCGAAAGCCGCAAGGCGCTGCGCCCGCTGTCGCTGTACGTGCACGTGCCGTTCTGCGCGAACATCTGCTACTACTGCGCCTGCAACAAGGTCATCACCAAGGACCGCGGGCGCGCCCTGCCCTACCTGCAGCGCCTGGAACAGGAAATCCAGCTGATCGCCTGCCACCTCGACCCCGGGCAGAAGGTCGAGCAACTGCATTTCGGCGGCGGCACCCCGACCTTCCTCAGCCATGACGAACTGCGGCAGCTGATGGGCCATCTGCGCCAGCACTTCAACCTGCTGGACGACGATTCGGGCGACTACGGCATCGAGATCGACCCCCGCGAAGCCGACTGGTCGACCATGGGCCTGCTGCGCGAGTTGGGCTTCAACCGGGTCAGCATCGGCCTGCAGGACCTCGACCCGGCGGTACAGCGCGCGGTCAATCGCCTGCAGAGCCTGGAAGAAACCCGCGCGGTGATCGAAGCAGCGCGCACCCTGCAATTTCGTTCGATCAACATCGACCTGATCTACGGCCTGCCGAAACAGACGCCGGACAACTTCGCCCGCACCGTCGAGGAAGTCATCAACCTGCAACCGGACCGGCTGTCGGTGTTCAACTACGCGCACCTGCCGGAACGCTTCATGCCGCAACGGCGGATCAACAGCCACGAGCTGCCGGCCCCGGCGGAAAAGCTGCAGATGCTGCAGCGCACCATCGAACAACTGACGGCCGCGGGTTATCGCTACATCGGCATGGACCATTTCGCCCTGCCCGACGACGAGCTGGCGATCGCCCAGGAAGAATCGACCCTGCAACGCAACTTCCAGGGCTACACCACCCACGGCCACTGCGACCTGATCGGCCTGGGCGTCTCGGCCATCAGCCAGATCGGCGACCTGTACTGCCAGAACAGCAGCGACCTGAACCAGTACCAGAACCTGCTGGGCGGCGCGCAACTGGCCACCAGCCGCGGCCTGGTGTGCAATCAGGACGACCGCGTCAGACGCGCGGTGATCCAGCAGTTGATCTGTAACTTCAGCCTCGACTTCGAGGCCATCGAGCAGCAGTTCAACATCGACTTTCGAGGCTACTTCGGCGAGCTGTGGCCGCAACTGCAAGCCATGGCCGAAGACGGCCTGATCAAGCTGAGCAACGAAGGCATTGAAGTGCTGCCGGCCGGGCGCCTGCTGGTGCGTTCGGTGTGCATGGTGTTCGATACGTATCTGGAGCAACAGAATCGACAGCGTTTTTCCCGGGTCATCTAGCCGCGACCTGACCGTTCGGCGCGGCAACTTGTCGCAGATGGCGGGCAAAAACTGTCTGGAGAGACAGGACGCAAGCAAGCCTGATACTTGACGCCAAGACAATCGGCGAGTGCAAGTGACGGTCAGCGCTGGAAATACCCTGAATGGACTGCACGAGCGCATTTTTCCGGAGTGGCCTGGAGGCTACGAACGGACAGCTTTACGACTAAGCGCCAATACGCCACGGACTGGCCGGAACCTCCTCCCGTGAGTTACCCTTACGGCTTATGTGTGTTTTCCCACAAGGATTCTATTGAATGTCCGAGCCAGTAAAACTGCGCGCTCACAACCAGGCCCATTGCAAGGATTGCAGCCTGGCCCCCCTCTGCCTGCCACTTTCTCTGAATCTGGAAGACATGGATGCGCTGGACGAAATCGTTAAACGCGGCCGCCCCCTGAAAAAAGGCGAGTTCCTGTTTCGCCAGGGCGACGCATTCGACTCCGTCTATGCTGTGCGCTCCGGTGCGCTGAAGACCTTCAGCCTCAGCGACAGCGGCGAAGAACAGATCACCGGCTTCCACCTTCCCAGCGAACTGGTCGGTCTGTCCGGCATGGACACCGAGATCCACCCGGTTTCCGCCCAGGCCCTGGAAACCACGTCGGTCTGTGAAATCCCCTTCGAACGCCTCGACGAACTGGCCCTGCAGTTGCCCCAACTGCGCCGCCAGCTGATGCGGGTGATGAGCCGCGAGATCCGCGACGACCAGCAGATGATGCTGTTGCTGTCGAAAAAGACCGCCGACGAGCGCATCGCCACCTTCCTGGTCAACCTGTCGGCACGCTTCCGCGCCCGCGGCTTCTCGGCCAATCAGTTCCGCTTGAGCATGTCGCGCAACGAGATCGGCAACTACCTGGGCCTGGCGGTGGAAACCGTGTCCCGGGTGTTCACCCGCTTCCAGCAGAACGCGTTGATCGCCGCTGAAGGCAAAGAGGTGCACATTCTCGATCCTATCCAGCTGTGCGCCCTCGCCGGCGGCTCCCTGGAAGGCTGAGGCAGAGCCTCCCGGCCGAGCCAAGCGGCTCGGCCGGGGTTATACTGGCGCGCTCCACTTCATGCCCGCCAGGACCGCCACGATGGCCTTCGACTCCTTCGACATCAAATCCCTGATCCGCCCAGTCATCGACTTCCCCAAGCCGGGCGTGATCTTCCGTGACATCACCCCGCTGTTCCAGTCACCCAAGGCCTTGCGCCTGGTCGCCGACACCTTTGCCCAGCGTTATGTCGAAGAAGACTTCACCCACATCGGCGCCATGGACGCCCGCGGCTTCCTGATCGGCTCGATCATCGCCTACCAGTTGAACAAACCGCTGATCCTGTTCCGCAAGCAAGGCAAGCTGCCGGCCGATGTGCTTGCCGAGGGTTATCAGACCGAATACGGCGAAGCCTTCCTGGAAGTGCATGCCGACAGCCTGTGCGAAGGCGATTCGGTGCTGATGTTCGATGATCTGATCGCCACCGGTGGCACCCTGATCGCCGCGGCCAACCTGGTGCGCCGCATGGGGGCAAAAGTCTACGAGGCCGCCGCCATCATCGACCTGCCGGAACTGGGCGGTTCGCAACTCCTGCAAGACATGGGCATTCCTACCTTCTGCCTGACGCAATTCTCGTTGAGCGAGCGGTAAATCGCTGCCATTTGGGTTGTCAGGACCGGCGTTATCGCGAGCAAGCTTCGCTCCTACAGGGGTAGAGTCGAACGCCTCCGGCAGGCCTACAGCCCCATCTGCTTGCTGATGATTTCGTTCATCACTTCCCGGGTGCCGCCACCGATGGACAGGATGCGGTTGTCGCGATACAGCCGCTCCACCAGGCTTTCGCGCATATAACCCAGCCCGCCGAGAATCTGCACGGCATCGTGGGTGATGCGGTCGGCCGTGTCGGTGGCGAAGTTCTTGGCCATGGAAATCTCCTTGATCAGGCTCTGGCCCGCCGCCATCTTCGCCGCCTGGCGATAGGTGAACTCGCGGGACACCTCCAGCGCGGTGGCCATCTCCGCCAGACGATGCTTGATCACCTGGAACTTGCCGATGGGCTTGCCGAACGCCTCGCGCTGCCGGGCCCACTTCAGGCTCTCCTCCAACGCCAGCTGTGCGGTCATGTTGGCCATCAGGGCCAGCGCCAGGCGCTCGCTCTGGAAGTTGCCCATGATGCAGGCGAAGCCCATGTTCTCGACGCCGATCAAGTGGCTGGCCGGCACCCGGCAATCGTCGAAAAACAGCTCGGCGGTATCGGACGCCCACCAGCCCATCTTCTTCAGTTGCCGGCCGACGGTGAATCCCGGCGTACCCTTGTCAATCAACAACAGGCTGATGCCACCGAAACCAGGCTCGCCGGTACGCACCGCCACCGTGTAGAAATCGGCGCGCACGCCACTGGTGATAAAGGTCTTGCTGCCGCTGACGCGGTAGAAGTCGCCATCGCGCACTGCTCGGGTCTGCAGGTTGGCCACGTCCGAACCGCCGCCGGGCTCGGTGACTGCCAGGGCGCTGATCTTCTCGCCCGCCAATACCTGCGGCACCACCCGCTCACGGACCTCGGGGCGCGCCCATTTGACGATCGGCGGCAAACCGATGTCCAGCGAGCCCAGGCCCGCCACCAGGCCGCCGGAGCCACAGCGCATCAGCTCCTCGCTGGCAGCGATCTTGGCGAACAGGTCGCCCTCGTGGCTGCCACCCAGGGCCTCGGGATAACCAATGCCCAGGATGCCAGCCGCGCCGGCCTTGAGGTACAGCTCGCGGGGGAAGCCTTGCGCCTCCTCCCACTGATCGATGTCCGGAAGGATTTCCCGCTCGACGAAACGTCGAACGCTGTCGCGGACCAACTGATGGCTAGGGTCGAAGTATTCCTGGCAGGCAGACATCGGCAAGCTCCTCTGAAGGTTGAGGAAACTTACCTAGCGCTTGCTTGGTTTTCAAGAAGAGTCGCGTTCAGGCGATGGAACGCAAATCCCGAGCAAACCCTTCTCCTGTAGGAGCGAGCTTGCTCGCGATAAGGTCGATGCGGGTCGAAACGCTTACAGCGTGATCGGCTTGCGCCCGGCAAACGAGTGCGCCAGGGTGCCGCCGTCCACCAGTTCCAGCTCGCCGCCCAGGGGCACGCCATGGGCGATACGCGAGGTGACCAGGCCTTTGTTGCTCAACAGCTGAGCAATGTAATGGGCGGTCGCTTCGCCTTCCACCGTCGGGTTGGTGGCCAGGATCACCTCGGTGAAACTGCCCTGTTCTTCGATCCGCGCCAGCAGCTGGGGAATGCCGATGGCTTCCGGGCCCAGGCCGTCGAGAGGCGACAGATGGCCCTTGAGCACGAAGTAACGACCGCGATAGCCGGTCTGCTCCACCGCGTAGACATCCATAGGCCCCTCGACCACGCACAACAGCGTGTCGTCACGCCGTGGATCGGCGCATTGCGGGCACAGATCGTCCTCGGTCAGGGTGCGGCACAGGCGGCAGTGGCCGACGCCTTCCATGGCTTGGCTCAGTGCCTGGGCCAGCCGCGTACCGCCGCTGCGGTCGCGCTCCAGCAGCTGCAAGGCCATGCGCTGGGCAGTTTTCTGACCCACGCCCGGCAAAGTGCGCAGGGCATCGATCAGTTGGCGAATCAGGGGGCTGAAGCTCATGGGTAAAGGTCCGACAAAACGACGAGACGCGGTTTATACCCGCGCCTCCGATTAGCGTCAAATGCTCAGGCCATACAGACTACAGACCATCGTCCAGCGCTCGGCGTTCGCTGTTTCTCCTACCGCAGCCGCTGCCGCAGGCTGCAACCGCGGCCATCCAGGTAGACTCCGTCGCCTGAATGACGACCGCTCCGCGCTCGATCGCAGCCTGCGACAGCGGCTACAGGCGCCACAAACAAAAATGCCAGGCGCAATGCCTGGCATTTTCGAGTCCGACCGATGCGCTGGCGCGAATCAGAACGGCAGTTTCATACCCGGCGGCAGTTGCATGCCAGCGGTCACGCCGGACATCTTGTCCTGGCTATTGGCTTCGATCTTGCGCACAGCGTCGTTGACGGCGGCGGCGAACAGATCCTCCAGCACTTCGCGGTCATCTTCGCTAACGCCTTCCAGCAGGCTTGGGTCGATGCTCACGCGCTTGATGTCGTGACGACCGGTCATGACCACGGTGACCATATCGCCACCCGCCTTGCCGGTGACTTCGGCGTTGGCCAGCTCTTCCTGCATCTTGGCCATCTTTTCCTGCATCTGCTGCGCCTGCTTCATCAGGCCGGCCATGCCACCTTTCATCATGGGAATCACCTCAAAGTACTTGGATAAAAACAGCGCCCGGCCTCAAGGCCCGGCGCCCTTCAGTTATTAACCCTGGCTGACCAGGGCCTCGACAGGTTCAATAGTATCGTGACGGACCACCGCGCCGAACTCCCGCACCATCTGCTGGATGAACGGATCGCCGTGGATCGACTCCTCGGCTTCCCGCTGGCGATTGGCGCGACGGCGCGAAGCGGCCTGGGCCGGGGTTTCCTGCTCGGGCTTGATCAGCTCGATGCTCACCGTCAGCGTGCGCTGGTGGTACTGGTTCAGGGCGTCGTTCAGACGGCGCTGCTGGGTGGCGTTGAACAGGGCGCTGTGGGCCGGGTCCAGGTGCAACAACCAGTTGTCGCCCTCGGCGGCGATCAAGGTGCAGTTGGCAGCGATGCTCGCGGTCATCCCGGAAATCGGCAGTTTCGGGAACAGCTCCAGCCACTCCAGCGCCAGACCGGTGGCCGGCTGGGCGGCCGGCAACGGTTCGGGTTCCGGCTCAGGATCGGCGGCGTGTTCGCTGGCCAGTTCGTCCAGGTAGCTGTAGGCCGAATCCATGTCCGGCTCGATGTAGTCTTCGTCCAGCGGCGGTTCGTCGTCCAGGTCGATACCCGGTGTCGCGGCATCGACCTCGGCAACGCTGGGCTCCGGCACCGGGGCGCTGACCCACTCCGGCGCATCCGGCACCACGCTGTCCGGGGTCGGGGTTGGCATCGGGGTCAGCTCAGGCTGCTCCGCGGCGGTCTCCAGCACGGGCTCGACAGCCGGTTGCTGCGCGACGACCGGCTCGACCGGGTCGTTCCACGGCAAGTCGACCACCTCCTCGGCGACGACAGGCGCTGCCTGCGGCGGCGTCTCGACCACGGGTTGCGGCGCAGGCGCCACGGGCGCTACAGGAGCAGGCGCGGGTACTGCGACAGGGGCAACCGCGGGAGCGGCCTCGACCACCGGTGCCGCAACCGGTGCGGAAGCGGCAACTACCGGCGCAGCAACGGCTGCGCCAGCCACGGATTGGGCGGAATCAACTGTGGCCTGGCTGATCCCCACTGGCTTTAGCGGCTGTCTCGGCGCGTCTGCCGAGTCCGCTGGCCGGAAGGCCAGCATCCGCAGCAGGACCATCTCGAAACCACCGCGCGGGTCCGGCGCCAGCGGCAGGTCGCGCCGGCCGATCAGGCCCATCTGGTAATAGAACTGCACATCTTCGGCCGGCAACGCCTGGGCCAGGGCCAGCACCCGGTCGCGGTCGCCATGCCCGTTGTCGACCCCGTCCGGCAAGGCCTGGGCAATGGCCACACGGTGCAGGACGTTGAGAATCTCCGACAGCACGCCGTTCCAGTCCGGGCCCTGTTCGGCCAGGTGGCGCACGGCTTCCAGCAGGGCCTTGGCATCGCCGTTGATCAGCGCATGCAGGACGTCGTAGACCTGGCCGTGATCGAGGGTACCGAGCATCGCCCGCACATCGGCGGCCATGACCTTGCCTTCGCCAAAGGCGATGGCCTGGTCGGTGAGGCTCATGGCATCGCGCATCGAACCGTCGGCGGCGCGGCCCAACAGCCACAGCGCGTCGTCTTCGAACGGCACGTTCTCGACGCCCAGCACATGGGTCAGGTGCTCGACCACCCGCTCCGGGGTCATGTTCTTCAGGGAGAACTGCAAGCAGCGCGAAAGAATCGTTGCCGGAAGTTTCTGCGGGTCGGTGGTCGCCAGAATGAATTTGACGTAGGGCGGCGGCTCTTCCAGGGTCTTCAACAAGGCGTTGAACGAGTGGCTGGACAGCATGTGCACTTCGTCGATCAGGTAGACCTTGAAGCGCCCGCGGCTCGGCGCGTACTGCACGTTGTCCAGCAGCTCGCGGGTGTCCTCGACCTTGGTCCGGCTCGCGGCGTCGATCTCGATCAGGTCGACGAAGCGCCCTTCGTCGATCTCGCGGCATACCGAGCAGGTGCCACAGGGCGTGGAAGTGATACCTGTTTCACAGTTCAGGCATTTGGCAATGATCCGCGCGATGGTGGTCTTGCCCACCCCGCGGGTGCCGGTAAACAGATAGGCATGGTGCAGCCGCTGGCTGTCCAAGGCATTGATCAGAGCCTTGAGCACATGGGTCTGGCCGACCATTTCGCGGAACGAGCGCGGACGCCATTTACGTGCAAGAACCTGATAACTCATCGAAAACCGTCGCGACTGGGAAGCGGAAGCCCGTAATGCTAGCGGAGCAAGGGCAAAATTGCATCCGGTGCGCTCGTCTAATCTGGCTAAGCTGCTCTTTGTAAGGCTCGTCAGTGGCCTTTTTCCTGCATGGAGACTCTATGCGTTTAGCCTTGGGCGCCTTTTTGCTGGTTGCCATGGAAGGTTTTGCCGCAGAACCGGCCCTGCGCTTTTCGATCGCCGACAGCTGGGCCATGCCCGTGGTGCAGATCGAACACGGCCGGCCCACCCAGGGCATTCTCCACGACATGATGGCCAGCCTCGCCACCCAGGTCGGCAGCCCGGCCGAATTCCACGTCCTGGCCCGGGCCCGCGTACAGACGGCCATGGACCACAAGGAAATCGATATCCGCTGCTATGCCGCCCAGTCCTGGCTGCCCAACCAGGCCGGCAATTACATCTGGAGTATTCCGCTGTTCATTCAGCGCGACCTGCTGGTCAGCCGGGAGCGCGCCCCGGTCATTCCCCGGGAACTGCCGCCGCAGCATATCGGTACTGTCCTCAGCTACACCTACCCCTCCCTGCAACCCTTGTTCGACAGCCGCCAGTTGATCCGCGACGACGCGCGCAACCAGGAACAGGTGCTGAAAAAACTCTGGGCCGGCCGCTACCGCTATGCGGTGAGCAACCAATGGACACTGGACTGGTTCAATCAGACCTTACCGCCCGGCCAGCAACTGCACGGCGTGGCCGTCCTGCAGGAACAGGCGGTCGGCTGCATCATCCGCAACGATCCGGCGCTGCCGATACAGCGAGTGCTGCGCACCCTGTTGCGGATGAAAATGTCAGGAGAGATCGACGACATCATCGGCCTGTACACCGGCCGCAGGCCGACCGAGAACCTCCCGCAGAGCTACGAGACACCCTAGGCGTCAGCTGGCCTCGTCCTGCGGGCACCATTCCAGCGGCGGCAAGAAGGTCGCCACCCAACCCGGCACCTCGCTGGCCGGCATGGGCGGGGCGATGAAATAGCCTTGCGCCACGTCGCAGCCCAGCGACATCAGCAACTCGCCGTGCTCCAGGGTTTCCAGGCCCTCGGCCACCACCTGCCGATCAAACGCCCGGGCCAGGCCGATCAAGGCCTGGGTCAGCGCCAGGTCGCCCTTGTCGTGCAGCATGTCGCGCACGAACATGCGGTCGATCTTGATGGTCTGGGTGCGCAAGCGCTTGAGATAACTCAGGGACGAATGACCGGTGCCGAAATCCCCCAGGGAGAACTGCACCCCCAACGCCTGGCAAGCCTCGAGGCACGCGCTGACGTGCTGGATATTCTCCACCGCCACCGCCTCGACGATTTCCAGGTCCAGCAACTGCGGGGCAATCTGCGGATGGCGCTCGAGCACTGCCTTGAGCCGGTCAACGAAATCCGCCCGCTGGAAATGCCGCGCTGCGATATTGACGCTGATCGGCCAGCGCTGTCCGGCCAGCTGCCATTGCCGCAACTGGGCCATGACCTGCTCCATCACCCACTCGCCGATATCGACGATCAGGTCGGTCTCCTCCACCAGCGGCAGGAACTCCCGAGGCGCGACCATGCCCCGCTGCGGATGCTGCCAACGCAGCAACGCCTCGAAACCCACCACCTCGCCGCTGCGCATATTGACCTTGGGCTGAAAGTGCAGGCACAACTCGCCGGCCGCCAGCGCCTGGCGGACCCGCTCGACGGTCTGGTGGGTGGCCTTGACCTCGCGGTCCCGCGACACATCGAACAGGTGAAAGCGATTGCGCCCGCTCTGCTTGGCCACGTACATCGCCTGGTCGGCATGCCGCAGCAAGGTGTCGGCATCGTCGTTGTCGGCGGGGAACAGCGTCACGCCGATGCTGGCGCAGACGTTGATCTCCTTGTCCTGGATCAGATAAGGCGTGGAGATCACCCCCAACACTCGATGCAGCGCCGAGCGCAGCTCGCGAATGTCGCGCACATGGCGCAGGATCAGCACGAACTCGTCCCCGGCCAGGCGCGCCACCACGTCTTCGCCGCGAATGATCGAACGCAAACGTGCCGCCACCTCCACCAGCAACAGGTCGCCGCTGGCATGCCCGTAGCCATCGTTGACCGCCTTGAAGCCGTCGAGATCGAGCATGCACACCGCCAGCGCAATGTTCTCCTTGCGCGAGTAATCCAGCGCCTGGTTGAGCAGATCGGAAAGGAAGGAACGGTTGGGCAAACCGGTCAGCACATCGTGGCCGACACGCCATTGCAGGGAGTGCAACAAACGCCGTTTTTCACTGATATCGAAACGAATTGCCACATAACGCTGGACCCGACCAGTGGCCTCATCGAGCAAGGGCACCACGGTACTGTCGACCCAATACAGGGTCCCGTCCTTGGCCCGGTTGCAGATCTCCCCCTTCCAGACCTGGCCCAGGGCAATGGTGCGCCACATGCTGCTGAAAAACTCAGGAGGATGCAGGCCGGAGCCGAGGATCCGGTGATTGGAACCCAGCAGCTCTTCGCGGCTGTAGCCGGAAATCGAACAGAACTGGTCGTTGACGTAAGTGATCCGGCCGTTCAGGTCGGTCTCGGAAAAAATGGCGGCTGCATCCACGGCCCTGCGGTATTTCTCATCCATGAGTCTGGCTCACTGTCGCTAGCGGTTAAACCGCTCGACCAAGGCACGAGGCCCGGAAGAGATGTTTGGGCGTTCACCCTCAATATTTTCGCAATCCCAGGCAGGCCCAGGCTGCTGGTCCGAAAATATCTGCTCAACAGAGGTGACCGGCACATTCAGACGCACGTTAAAACTCCATAGACAGCATTCGACAATGCCAGCCCAAACAAGCCGGCAAGAGGCCGACTCACGGAAAATGGCGCACCGTCTCGCCCCACCTGACACAATTGCAACCGTACAGCGACCGGCGCCGTCATTGACCTTCGAATCGACGAAGATCAACTAAAATCAGTTATGGATCAGCCGAATTTGGCGGGTGGGACACTGGTAATCATCAGCGAGACGTTCGCGCCTGCGCCATACCCTCGATTCTGGTGAACAAGGAAAATGCAATGAGTTCTTGTTTCATCAGTTCATCTTCTGAAACTAGATCACCAAATGCCTGTCCGAAGCGTCGATTCTACGAATTGCATCACATTTTGCAAGGCAAGGTGATGAATCATGGCGTTGCCTAATGCAAAGATTTATCGTTAAGTTCTTGATTCTAAATGGGAATTGAGCGATGCAAATTTCAAGTTTGGGTCCAGCCATCAGGCGTTACCGCAAGGTAGCGGGGCTTACTCAGGCTGAACTAGGCGAAAAAACCGGTTTTGACCCTAAAACCATCAGCCGCTTCGAAACCGGCACCTACACCCCCAGTGTGGAAGCCCTGTTCCTGCTGGCCGATGTACTGGGAGTGAAGCTGAAAGCCTTTTTCGCAGATCTGGGCGACGAAGACGAACAGCGAGCGTACCTGTTCGGTGTCATTCACAAAGCCACCCCGAAGGACCTGGGAAAGCTGATAGCAGCGGTAGACCTGGCCTTGTCCAAGCCTTAGAGCCGAGCAACACAAAGAGGAGGCAGCCCTATCGAAGCCGATAGCCTGCCTCCTCTTTATTTCCCCCAGATGACTCCTGACAGGAACTGACAGCGGCGCCCCATAAGCTGGCGTGCACAGCCCAACCTTTCCAGGAGTCCAGATGATCGCCACCAGCACCTACCTTCTGCTTTATGTCGACAGCCCCGCCACCAGCGCCAACTTTTACAGCCGCCTGCTGGACAGGCCGCCGGTCGAGCTGTCGCCGACCTTCGCCCTGTTCGTGCTCGATTCGGGGCTCAAGCTAGGCCTCTGGTCCAGGCAGGATGTCGAGCCGGCCACCCAGATCGCCGGCGGTGGTGGCGAACTGGCCCTGGCCGTGGCCGATAACCAGGCCGTCGACCGGCTGCACGGCCAATGGGCCGAATCCGGCGTAAGCATCGCCCAGCCCCCGACCACAATGGACTTCGGCTACACCTTCGTCGCCCTGGACCCGGACGGGCATCGACTCAGGGTGTTCTGCCCGACCCTGGAGTGAACTGCGCCGATAGCACCCGGCGGTACGGAGCGGCGCCGCCCCCAGCGCCCCTCCAGCTGCATCGCCATCACGCTGCCGAGGACGATCGCCGCCCCCACGACCACCGCGCCATGCACCCGCTCATGCAGGACCAGCGCTGCCAGCAGCATGGCGATCGGCGGTATCAGGTACATGGCGATGGATGCCCGGCTGACCTCGACCCGCGCCAGTACATAGGCCCACGCCAGGTACGCCAGCGCACTGGGAAACAGCCCCAGCAGCAACACCGCCAGGTTCACCCGCCACGGCGCCTGGACCACTGCGGCCGTCAGCCCCGGCCAATACAGGCTCAACAGCAAGGTGCCGACCCAGACCATGTAGCACACGGTGGTCAACAGGTCGTAACGCCCCGAATAACGCCGCTGCAACACGAAGTACAAACCCCAGGAGAAGGCCGCCAGCAGCACCAGCAATCCCTGGGGCTTGATCGACGCCACGCCCTGGTCGCCCCAGACCACCACGACCGCGCCGAGCAACCCCAGCCCGACACAGCCCCAGCGCCAACCGCTCACCGGCTCCTTCAACCAGAAAAACGCAATCAGGGTGCTGAAGATCGGCGCCGACTGCGCTAGCACACTGGACGCCCCCGCACTCAAACCCTGCTGACCATGGTTGAGGCTGACGTGATGCAGGGCGATGGCAAAAAAGCCCAGCACCAGCAACCAGGGCAGATCGCGCCAGCGTGGCAGAGAGATTCTTTTCACCAGGGCGATGACACCCATGAACAGCGAAGCGATCAGAAAGCGCAGCAACGCCAGATGGCCGGGCTCGTAGCCTTCCAGGCCGATGTGGATACCCACCGGTGAATAGGCCCAACACAGAATGACCGCGGAGGTCGCCAGGACCAGCTTCAACGCAGGGGAGATGTTCAAGACACAGGCACTCGGCAGCACAAGGAAGGCCTTCAGTCTCTCGCCCACCACAACTCACCACAATTAACGGATACTGAGACCAGACCTCACTGGAAATGAGCAATGGAACTGAGCCAACTGAAGATGGTGAAAGCAGTCGCCCGCACCGGCAGCATTGCCCGGGCGGCCGAACAACTGCACTGCGTGCCCTCCAATATCACCAACCGCCTCAAGCAACTGGAAGGCGAGCTGGGCACCAGCTTGTTTATCCGCGCCGGTCGCGGGCTGAAAATCAGTCCGGATGGGGAGATCTTTCTGGGTTACAGCGAGCGCATCCTGGCCCTGGTGGACGAGGCCAAACGCGCCGTCGATCGCCAGGCCGAACCCAGCGGCATCCTGCGCATCGGCGCCATCGAGTCCTGTGCTGGCGGACGCCTGCCGCCGCTGCTGGCGGAATTCCATCAGCGCTTTCCCCAGGTCACCCTGGAGCTGGTCACCGGTACCTGGTCGCAACTGTTCGAAGAGCTGCAACACCACCGGATCGACGGCGCGCTGGTCGCGGTTGACACACCCCAGCCGAAGCTGGACCGCACCGCCCTCTACAGCGAACCCCTGGTGCTGGTCGCCAGCGCCGATGCCGCCCCCGTGCTGAGCCCGCGAGACCTGCAGGACCAGACCCTGTTCATGTGGCCCGGCGGCTGCCCTTACCGCCGCGCCCTGGAGCATTGGCTGAACGCCCACGACGTGACCGCGACCATCATCGGCTACGCCAGCTGGGGCACCATCATCGACTGCGTCAGCGCCGGCGCCGGCATGACCCTGGCCCCGGAAGGCGTGCTCGACCGCTACACCCTATCCGCGGGCCTGACGCGCCACCGCTTCGCCGACCTGCAGCCGATCGACATTCGTTTTGTCTGGAACAAGGAAATAGAACGCCACACCGCACGGGATGCGTTTGCGCAGTTGTTGCAGGAACGATTGGGGAAATGAAACGAGCGACTGGCGAGAAGCCAGATCAGGATGAAAGCAGGGGGAGAATTCAGATATTCGTCGAGGACCGACAGAAGGCGTTATGGAGGCAACCCCACCAGCCACACCCCGGCACACAATGTCACCGCTGCGGCTGCTCCCTTCCAGGCCTGACCGGGTTCACGGCTGATCGTTGCGAGGGGACCAATGGGGTCACCATAACGACGCTCACCTGACGGCGAGCCGCGCCATTGTACCTATCTGCGGCGAAGTTACAACCGCTCTGTAAAGATTAAAAAATCTGAACGGCTTCAAGCACTTGGATCATTACCCCTCTCCCCCGCCCACTCGCCGATTCCTGTAGCCGCTGCCGCAGGCTGCGTTCGGTCGCGCAGCGGCCGCAATCGGGGGTGGCACCGTATTTCGGTGGCGCGCAATCAAATGGCTGGCGACTGCTTCGCAGTCGATCGCAGCCTGCGGCAGCGGCTACAGGGGTCCGCGCATGAGCGGAATGGCAGTTTTGCGGTAAGGCGGCAGTCGATTTTTCGCTTTGTTTTGTAAGGGGTTTCCTAGAAACTCTGGAACGCCTTTGGGCCGGTTGTACCCCTGAATGTGATCGGGCAGTCTGCGTGGGTCGTTGCAGTTTCAACGACCCGGATGTGGAAGTCTGGAAAAGTCATTGGTACAGCGCTCAACAGCGACTGCTGACGTTTTGCGTCCGCAGATCCGTGTTATGGCGACCATGCGTGGGGCACCTTCGGGTGCGCCGGGCTTTGGGTACCAAGGACTCCCCGGTCTTCCACACCCACGCATGGCTGCCACCCTCTCGTGTGGAAGCGAGACTGGCGGCTTTCATCTTTCAGAGAGTCGTAGGTACCCACATGAAAAAGCTGGTCCCCGATCCGCCACTCACTACCCCGCGCCGACTACGCGACCCCGAACTGGATGCGGCGAATATCTCCCTGCTCCTGTCGCTCAACGACCAGAAGCAACCGCTGCTCACACAGCTCAAAGAAACCCGCAGCCAGCCGTTCGGCCTGCGCGATGCCCAGCAGCGCCCGTTGTTCGCGGTGCAGGCCGGGGTGAATGCCGAAGAAGCCTTGATGCATGTTTCGCTGCTGCTCAAATGCGCCGAAGAAGTCTCGGATGAAATCACCGAACAGGGCAGCGGCATCGAGCGCGGGCTGATCTGGTCCATGGTGCATTCCGTGGAGATGGCCCGTGCGGTGGTCGATGCCTTGCTCGATGGCGTGCGCACAGCTCGCTGACCGCCCTTGGTAGGAGCGAAGCTTGCTTGCGATAGCATCGCCGCGGTCTTCTGCCGGACCGAGTCGCCTGCATCGCGAGCAAGCTTCGCTCCTACAGAGGCAGGTGATGGATTCAGGCTTGTTCGAGTACTTCGTCGGCCTTGCCGCCGACTTGCTGGATCACCAGGTGGATGAAGTGCAGTTTGGCGATCACCGCCGGTGGCAGGATGAAGGGATAGAAGTCCGGCTGGCCCATGCTGCGTGACAGTTCGTTGAGCATGCCTGCCAGTTCGATCCAAGCGTTGACGAAAGAGAGGAAGGCCAGACCGCCGGGGTGCTGTGGGTCATACAGGGTATCGAGCGGGAACGGCTGGTAGTCGAAGTCCATTTCCCGGGCACTCATACCGAAGCCCAGCGCGGTGTCGACCGCGTCCATCATGTGCAGGTAGTGCGCCCAGGTTTCCGCCCAGTCTTCCCAGGGGTGCATGGTGGCGTAGGCGCTGACGTAGGCCTGCGACCAATCGTTCGGCGCGCCCTGTTGATAATGCCGGTCCAGGGCTTCGGCGTAGCTCGCGCGCTCGTCGCCGAACAGCGCGCGACAGGGTTCCAGCCAATGGCTGTCGGCGATCAGGCGATCCCAGTAGTAATGCCCCACCTCATGCCGGAAGTGCCCGAGCAAGGTGCGATAGGGTTCGTGCATCTGCACCCGCACCTGCTCGCGATACGCGTCATCGGCCTCCTTGATATCGAGGGTGATCAGGCCGTTGGCGTGGCCGGTCATCGGCGCCCTGCCCTGCAGATCGACGCCGACAAAATCGAAAGCGAGGCCAGCCGCTTCATCCTCGGTCTTGGCGATCAATGGCAACCCAAGGCTTACCAGTTGCGCCACCAGACGGCGCTTGGCGATTTCCACCTTGCGCCAGCGTTCGGGGTTTTCCGCCACGCCAAGATCGGGAATGGTTCGGTTCAACCGGCACGCCACGCACAAGATGCCAGCACCATAAGCCGGCAGCAGCCAGTTACAGGCCGCTGGGGTATCGAGGTTGGCGCAGCGCCGGAACAGCCCCGCCTGCGGGTCGACATCCAGCAGCCAGGTATCGAGCTCCGGCCCTGGCTGCAGCGATGACAGACGGCTCTGCTCGGGCTGATAACCCAGGGTCGCCGAACAGGCCAGGCACTGACTGTTGCGAAAGAACAGCGACTGCCCGCAGCGACACGGCCAGACCTTGCTGTTGCGGCTGTTCTCGCGAACAAAGGGCGCGGCGATACGGGAACTGAGCTGCTCGAAGAAGCGGTACATGGCGATCTCTCCCTGGGCTTGCCAAGACTAGATCATGGGGACGGGACTATTGTTCCATCGCCTTGCTGGCGATCCGCCTTTCTGTAGGAGCGAGCTTGCTCGCGAAGCGATTTCCCTGTCGCATCGTGCGCAAGCCGGGAGATTTTTCGCGAGCAAGCTCGCTCCTACAAGGGAACGCGATTCCCTGTAGCCGCTGCCGCAGGCTGCGATAAGGTCCGCAGGACCTTCTGGCGCCCGACAAAGCAACGCCCTCTGCGCGGTCGATCGCAGCCTTCGGCAGCGGCTACAGGGTTATGCCGAGATGCCGTGCTGGCCGAGGAAGGCCACGAAGGTTTCTTCATCCAGCACCTTGAGGCCCAGCTCGTTGGCCTTGGCCAGCTTCGAGCCGGCGCCCGGGCCAGCCACCACGCAGTGGGTCTTGGCCGAAACGGAACCGGCAACCTTGGCGCCCAGGCTTTCCAGCTTGTCCTTGGCCACATCGCGACTCATCAGCTCCAGGGAGCCAGTGAGCACCCAGGTCTGGCCGGCCAGCGGCAGCCCTTCCACCACCTTCTTCTCGCTCTGCCAGTGCATGCCGAAAGCCTGCAATTGCGCTTCGATGGCCAGCGCCCGCTCGGCGTTTTCCGCGATATCGAAGAAGTCGCGCACCGCCTTGGCCTGCTTCTCCGGCAGGGTCTGGCGCATGTCCAGCCAGTCCGCCTTGACCACACCATCCAGGGTGACGAACTTGTCCGCCAGCTTCTGTGCGGCGCCCGGCCCCACCGACGGGATGTTCAACTTGTCGAGCATGCCACCCAGGGTGGTGCTGGCGGCGAACTCGGCACCGAGGTCGCCCTGGTCCTGCAGCTCGAGAGCGCATTGCTGCGGATCGAGCAAGGCACCAATCACCTCTTGGTTATGACTGTCCTCAAAGAAACTGTGAATCTCGTGAGCCACTTCCAGGCCGATATCCGGCAGGTAGGTCAGCACTTCCGGCAGGGCCTGCTGGACGCGCTCCAGAGAGGCCAGGGAGCGCGCCAGGACCTTGGCCGTCTCCTCGCCTACATCGGGAATGCCCAGGGCGTAGATGAAGCGCGCCAGGCCCGGCTGCTTGCTGTCTTCGATGGCCTTGAGCAGCTTGTTGCTGGAGACCTCGGCGAAGCCTTCCAGGTCGATGATCTGCTCGTACTTGAGCTTGTAGAGATCAGCCGGCGAACCGATGAGTTTTTCGTCCACCAGCTGTTCGATGGTCTTGTCGCCCAGCCCTTCGATATCCATCGCCCGCCGGGAAACGAAGTGAATGATCGCCTGCTTGAGCTGCGCGCCACAGGCCAGGCGACCGACACAGCGGTACACCGCGCCCTCGCTGATGGTTTCCTTGCCCTTGCTGCGCTTGATCAACTGCGTGCGTTCGACATGGGAACCGCACACCGGGCAGGTCTGCGGGATATGCACCGGGCGCGCATCCTGTGGCCGGCGCTCGGCCACCACCTGCACCACTTGCGGAATCACGTCGCCGGCGCGGCGGATGATCACGGTGTCGCCGATCATCAGGCCCAGGCGCGCCACTTCATCCATGTTGTGCAGAGTCGCGTTGGAGACGGTGACACCCGCCACCTTGACCGGCTTCAGGCGCGCCACCGGAGTCACCGCGCCGGTACGACCGACCTGGAATTCCACGTCCAGCAGCTCGGTCAGCTCTTCCATCGCCGGGAACTTATGGGCGATCGCCCAGCGCGGCTCACGCGCCCGGAAACCCAGCTCGCGCTGCGAGGCAACGCTGTTGACCTTGAACACCACGCCGTCGATTTCATAGGGCAAGCCATTACGGCGCTCGCCGATATCGCGGTAGTAATCCAGGCATTCGTCGATGCCCTTGGCCAGTTTCAGCTCGCGACTGACGGGCATGCCCCAGTGCTTGAGCTGCTCCAGATTGCCGATATGGGTGTCGGCAATGTCAGCGGTGACCTGGCCAATCCCGTAGCAGCAGAACTCCAACGGACGGCTGGCGGTGATCTTCGAGTCCAGCTGGCGCAAGCTGCCGGCCGCAGCGTTCCGCGGGTTGGCGAAGGTCTTGCCGCCAACCTCCAGTTGCGCGGCATTGAGCCGCTCGAAACCGGCCTTGGACATGTAGACCTCGCCGCGCACCTCGAGGGTTGCCGGCCAGCCGCTGCCGTGCAACTTCAGCGGAATGTTGCGCACGGTGCGCACGTTGACGCTGATGTCTTCGCCGGTGGTGCCGTCGCCGCGGGTCGCGCCGCGCACCAGCACACCGTCCAGATACAGCAGGCTGACCGCCAGGCCATCGAGCTTCGGCTCGCAGCTGTATTCCACCGCCGCCCCACCACCGAACAGATCGCCCACCGGCAGGTCGAGCCCCTCGGTCACCCGGCGGTCGAACTCGCGCATGTCGGTTTCTTCGAAGGCGTTGCCCAGGCTGAGCATGGGGATTTCGTGGCGCACCTGAGTGAAAGCCGAGAGCGCCGCGCTGCCCACGCGCTGGGTAGGCGAGTCGCTGCTGACCAGCTCCGGATGCTCGGCTTCCAGCGCCTTGAGTTCGTGGAACAGGCGATCGTATTCGGCGTCGGGAATGCTCGGCTCGTCGAGTACGTGGTAGCGGTAGTTGTGCTGATCCAGCTCAGCGCGCAGCTCAAGAATGCGGGTTTCGACGGCGGTCATGATGTTCTCTCAAAAAGCAAAAGAGCAGCCTAGGCTGCTCAATATTTGTCTGGAGGGTCTTACGACCCTGTCGCGAGCCTGCTCCGGCAGGCCAAGGGTTATGCCGGAGCGGCTGGCTCGCGAAGCGCTCAGCGCTTCTGGGTCAGGGCGCGACGCTCGAATTCGACGATGCGCTGACGGTAGTGTTCGATGGTCTGGGCGGTCAGCACGCTGCGCTGGTCGTCCTTCAGTTCGCCGTTCAGTTCCTGGGACAGCTTGCGCGCCGCGGCCACCATCACGTCGAAAGCCTGCTTCGGATGACGCGGGCCTGGCAGGCCGAGGAAGAAGCTCACGGCCGGGGTGCTGAAGTGGTCGATGTCGTCCAGGTCGAACACGCCCGGCTTGACCGCGTTGGCCATGGAAAACAGCACTTCGCCGTTGCCGGCCATGCTTTCGTGGCGGTGGAAAATATCCATCTCGCCAAAACGCAGGCCGCTTTCCAGGATGTTCTGCAACAGCGCCGGGCCCTTGAAGCCGCCGGCATCACGGCAGATCACGCTGATCACCAGCACTTCTTCGGCTTGCGGCTGGTCCTTGTCGGCGTAGCCGGAAACCTTGGTTTCATCCGGGAAGTCGTCGTCACGGCTGCTGAAGCTCGGGCCGCCGTCCAGATCCAGGTTGAGGTTCAGGTCGCCCTGCTGTGGCTCGCTGGCACGCTTGCCACGCTTGGAGCCGGACTCGCGCGGTTCGCGCACCGGCGCGCTCATCGACGGCAGGTCGTGCTCATCGAGTTGCGGTTCCTTATGGGTATCCAGCACGCGGGGCGGGCCCAGCAGTTCGGCACTGCTGTCGTCGTCCGGCAGGTTGGACAGGCTGCGATCCAGACGGAATTTCAACTTTCCTTTGCCGCCGCGCATACGGCGCCAGCCATCAAAAAGAATACCGGCAATGACAATGATGCCGATGACGATCAGCCACTCGCGCAGACCGATTTCCATGTAATCCCGTGCCTCTATGAAAAATGCTGAAAAATAAGAGGTTTAGCAAACTGCAAACCGCTTTAAAACGTGGCGCCAACTCTATGTTCTGACTGGCGTTTTGCCCACGTATAGGAAAAATTGACATTAAACTAGCACGACCAAAGACAACTTTACACCGTCTGTCGCAACGGCTTCATTCAATATGTCGATCAGCCAGTACTCGGCACAGGTAAAAACCTCTTACTTGTCACTTACATACCGGCTTTGGTCGCCCGGATATCAGGCGTCCACCATCGCCATCGCCTCCTCGACATCCACCGCTACCAGGCGCGAACAGCCGGGCTCGTGCATCGTCACGCCCATCAACTGATCGGCCATCTCCATGGCGATCTTGTTGTGGGTGATATAGATGAACTGCACCGTCTGCGACATCTCTTTAACCAGCCTTGCGTAGCGTCCAACGTTAGCGTCATCCAGCGGGGCGTCAACTTCATCGAGCATGCAGAACGGCGCCGGGTTCAACTTGAAGATGGCAAATACCAGCGCCAGCGCCGTCAATGCTTTCTCACCACCGGACAACAAATGAATGGTGCTGTTCTTCTTCCCTGGCGGACGCGCCATGATCGTTACCCCTGTATCGAGTAGATCTTCGCCCGTCAGTTCCAAATAAGCGCTGCCGCCACCGAAAACTTTTGGAAAGAGCGCCTGTAAACCGCCGTTAATCTGATCAAAGGTATCCTTGAAACGATTACGGGTTTCCTTGTCGATCTTGCGAATCACGTTTTCCAGGGTTTCCAGGGCTTCCACCAGATCGGCGTCCTGGGCATCCAGATAACGCTTGCGCTCGGACTGCTGCTGGTACTCATCGATGGCCGCGAGGTTGATCGCCCCCAGGCGTTGAATGCGCGCGGCAATCCGCTCGAGTTCTTCCTCGGCTTCTTTCTCGCTGGCCTGTTCGGTCAGCGTGGCGAGCACGCCCTGCAAGTCGTAGCCGTCTTCCAGTAACTGGTCCTGCAAGGTCTTGCGGCGCACGCTCAGGGCCTGCCATTCCATGCGCTGCTGTTCGAGCTGGCCACGGATCAATTGCGATTGCTGTTCGGCCTGGGTCCGACGTTTTTCCGCGTCGCGCAATTCGCGGTCGGCATCCTCCATGGCGATCTGCGCGCTCTTGAGCTCGACGTCGACGGTCATGCGTTTTTCCAGCAATTCCTCGAGCTTCAGGCGCAGCTCTTCCAGCGGTGCGGCGCCCTCCTCCAGGTTCAGGCTGAGCTGTTCGCGCTTCTCCGTCAGACGCTCCGATTGCAGCTCCAGGCGCTCCAGGGCATGACGGGTGGAATCGTGCTGGGCCTTGAGCGAGCCCAGGCGTACCGCCAACTGGTGAGCGTGATCCTTGTGCTGACGCGCCTCCTGGCGCACCCGGTCCAGGCGCTCGCGCAAACTGTCGCGCTGGGCCAGCAGCAACTCACGCTGCTCGGTGTCCAGGGCCATGCTGTCGAGGGCTTCCTGCAGTTGCAGACGGGCTTCGCCCACCTGCTCGTGTTCCACGGCGCGCTGCTCGCCCAGCTCCGCTACTTCTTCATCCAGACGGGTACGGCGCAGGGCCAGCTGTTCGGCCTTGGCCTTGCCGGCGGACAGCTTGGCTTTCAATTCACCCTGCTGACGGGCTTCGTCCTGCAACAGGCGGCGCAGGTGTTCGCGACCGTTCTCCTGCTGCCGCTGCTGAGCACGCAGGTTCTGCAAGTGGGTTTCCAGGTCTTCCACACTGGCTTCGCGCTCATCGCACTCCTGGCTCAGTTGCTCGATTTCCTGGTTGCGCGCGAGCATGCCGCTTTCCGCTTCGCTGGCGCGACGCACCCGCAGGAAATGCCGGCCGACCCAGAAGCCGTCGCGGCTGATCAGGCTCTCGCCTACCGCCAATTGGCCACGCAGAGCGAGGGCCTGCTCAAGGCTTTCCACCGGCTTGACCTGGCCCAACCAGGGCGCCAGATCGACCTGGGCATCGACCTTGTCCAGCAGGCTGCCGGGGATTCGCGCACCCTCGCCCGCCAGCTGGAGCAGGCGCAGGTCGCCCTGCTCGAACCCGGCCAGGTCAAAGCCGGCAAAGTCGTCGACCAGCACCGCTTGCAGGTCGGCGCCGAGCACGGTTTCCACCGCCAGCTCCCAACCCGCCTCGACCTTCAAGCCTTCGGCCAGACGCGGACGCTCAGCCAACTGTTGCTCGCGCAGCCACTCCGTCGCACCGGTCCCCGGATTGAGCGCCGCCTGCTGCAAAGCCTCCAGCGAGGCCAGGCGCCCGTTGAGACGCTGCAATTCGCCCTGGGCCTGCTGCTGGGCCTGGGTCGCCTGATGCAGCTCCTGGCGCAACTGCTCCAGGCGCTCGACCTGGCCGTCTTCGCTGGCCTGCAAATCTTCCAGGGTCGCTTCGCTGGCCGCGAGTTGTTCGTTGAGTTCGAGGATCGCCGCGTCTTCCGGATCGGCGGCCAGCAAGGCTCGCTCCTCCACCAGGCGCCGCTGGCGCTCGCCCAGACGCTCCATGCTGCCTTCGAGCTGCTGGATACGCGACTGCTGCACCTCGGCCTGGCGCCGCGGTTCGGCGGACTTGAGGTTAAAACCGTCCCACTGCTCCTGCCAGCCGTGCATGGTGGTTTCGGCTTCTTCCAGGGCCGCGGCAGCCTCTTCGGCGGCGGCGCTGCTGACCTCCTGCTCGGGCTCGAGCATTTCCAGCTCTTCGCCGAGGGTGGCGAGCAAGGTGCGGTCGTGGCCCAGGTGGGATTCGGTTTCCAGGCGCGCCCGTTCGGCCTCGCGCAGGTCGTCCTGCAACTGGCGCAAACGCTGCTGGCCGTGCTGGATGCTCTGCTCGACCCGGGCGATATCGCCGCCGACCGAATAGAAGCGCCCCTGCACCTGATTGAAGCGCTCGGACAGTTCATGGTGCCCGTCACGCAGGCGTTCGATGGCGGCATCGGCATTGCGTTGTTCCGCCACCAGGGCTTCGAAGCCGACTTCCTGGTTGCCGATGATCGACTCGCGCTGGCCGACCTGCTCGTTAAGCTCCTGCCAGCGCAGCGCCGACAGCTGGGCCTTGAGCTGACGCTCCTCGGCTTTGTATTCCTGGTACTTCTCGGCAGCCTGGGCCTGGCGGTGCAGGCGTTCGAGCTGGCGCTCCAGCTCTTCGCGCAGGTCGGTCAGACGCGCCAGGTTTTCGTGGGTACGGCGGATGCGGTTTTCGGTTTCCCGGCGGCGCTCCTTGTACTTGGAAATCCCCGCTGCTTCTTCGATGAAGTTGCGCAGGTCTTCCGGCTTGGCTTCGATCAGCTTGGAGATCATGCCCTGCTCGATGATCGAGTAGCTGCGTGGCCCCAGGCCGGTGCCGAGGAAGATGTCGGTGATGTCGCGACGGCGGCACTTGGCGCCGTTGAGGAAATAGCTGTTCTGGCTGTCGCGGGTGACCTTGCGGCGGATGGAGATTTCCGCGTAGGCCGCGTACTCGCCGATCAGGGTGCCGTCGGAGTTGTCGAAGACCAGCTCGATGCTGGCCTGGCTCACCGGCTTGCGGCTGGTGGAGCCGTTGAAGATGACGTCGGTCATCGACTCGCCGCGCAGGTTCTTGGCCGAGCTCTCGCCCATTACCCAGCGCACGGCGTCGATGATGTTCGACTTGCCGCAGCCATTGGGCCCGACCACCGCCGCCATGTTACTGGGGAAGTTCACCGTGGTCGGGTCGACGAAGGACTTGAACCCCGCCAGCTTGATGCACTTGAGCCGCACGCTCAGGCAACCGTCAAGGCGGCGACTACCAGGTCGCAACTGCGCCGGGCATAGGCCGTCAGCACCAGGCGGATGGTCGGCAGGTCACGGGCCAGCACGGCGGCCAGCAGTTGCTCGAACAGGTCGAGGAATTCGCTCATTTCCGCCTTGCGCTGCTCCAGGGCCAGGAAATAGGCACGGCTCATCGCCGGCTGCAGGTTCTCGACGGTTTCCTGCAGGTACGGGTTGTCGGCGAACGGATAGGCGGCGCGCATCACGTTGAAGCTGTCTTCGACGAAGCTGCGGATGTCCTGGCGCTCGTAGGCGGCGATCAACCGTTGCTGGATCTGCAGGAACGGCGCCATGTCCGCTTGCAGTTCCCAGCCGTTGGCCACCGAGTTGCCCAGCAGGATGTACAGCTCGCTCATCAGGGTGCACAGGCTCTGCACCTTGTGCGGGGTGAGTTCGGTCACATGGGCGCCACGACGCGGCAGGATCGCGATCAGGTGGCGGCGTTCGAGGATCAGCAGGGCCTCGCGGACCGAGCCGCGGCTGACGTTGAGGGCCAGCGTGACCTTCTGTTCCTGAATCCGCTCCCCAGGCTTGAGCTCGCCGCGAATGATGCGTTCGGCGAGGTGGTGAGCGATTTGCTCGGCGAGGCTGTCCGGCGCCTTGAACGTCATGGTTTTCCTTCAAACTCTTAGATCGGTACAAGCGGCGCAGTGTAGCGCAATTGCTACCTCATGGCGGAGTGCCCAAGGGCCTGAATTTGGCACGGAATAAGCAAAAAGCACTGCGGCCCGGGAGGGTCAATACTGTTTAAAAGCGCTTGTTGATCGGCAGAAAGCAGTTTCCTGACCCTTAAGTCAGAAATTCATTGACCGAAAAGTCAGACATGACTAAATTCGGCCCCAGTCGGTTAACAACAATAATGAGTCTGCGAGGCCTTCCGTGATCCAGTTTTTACTCAACCAGGAACTCCGTAGCGAGCACAGCCTGGACCCGAATCTGACGGTGCTCAATTATCTGCGCGAGCATCTGGGCAAGCCCGGCACCAAGGAAGGCTGCGCCAGTGGCGACTGTGGCGCCTGCACCGTGGTGGTCGGCGAATTGCAGACCGATGACAGGGGCGCGGAGCACATCCGTTATCGCAGCCTCAACTCGTGCCTGACCTTCGTCTCGTCGCTGCACGGCAAGCAACTGATCAGCGTCGAAGACCTCAAGCACCAGGGCCAGTTGCACAGCGTGCAGAAGGCCATGGTCGAGTGCCACGGCTCGCAGTGCGGCTTCTGTACGCCAGGTTTCGTCATGTCGCTGTTCGCCCTGCAGAAGAACTCCGAGCAACCCGACTCGCACAAGGCCCATGAAGCCCTGGCCGGCAACCTGTGCCGCTGCACCGGCTACCGGCCGATCCTCGCCGCCGCCGAGCAGGCCTGCTGCGGCAAACAGCCGGACCAGTTCGACGCCCGCGAAGCCGAGACCATCGCGCGCTTGAAAGCCATCGCCCCCAGCGACACCGGCGAGCTGAACAGTGGCGACAAACGTTGCCTGGTGCCGCTGACCCTCTCCGACCTGGCCGACCTGTATGACGCCTACCCGCAAGCCCGGCTGCTGGCCGGCGGCACCGACCTGGCGCTGGAAGTCACCCAGTTCCACCGTCCGCTGCCGGTGATGATCTACGTCGGCAACGTCGCCGAAATGAAACGCGTCGAACGCTTCGACGACCGCCTGGAAATCGGCGCCGCCACTGCCCTCTCCGATTGCTACGACGCCCTCAAGGCCGAGTACCCGGACTTCGGCGAACTGCTGCAACGCTTCGCCTCGTTGCAGATCCGCAACCAGGGCACCCTGGGCGGCAACATCGGCAACGCCTCCCCTATCGGCGACTCGCCGCCCTTGCTGATCGCCCTGGGCGCACAGATCGTCCTGTGCAAGGGCAACACCCGCCGCACCCTGGCCCTGGAAGACTATTTCATCGACTACCGCGTCACCGCGCGCCAGGAAAGCGAGTTCATCGAGAAGATCATCGTGCCGCGGGCCAGCGCCCAGCAGCTGTTCCGCGCCTACAAGGTGTCCAAGCGCCTGGACGACGACATTTCCGCGGTCTGCGCGGCCTTCAACCTGCGCATCGAGGACGGCGTGATCGCCGACGCCCGCGTGGCCTTCGGCGGCATGGCCGCCACCCCGAAACGCGCCAAGCACTGTGAAGCCGCGCTGCTCGGCGCGCCCTGGAGCGAGGCCACTGTCGAGCGTGCGTGCGCCGCCCTGGGCGAGGACTTCACCCCGCTTTCGGACTTCCGCGCCAGCAAGGAATACCGCCTGCTCAGCGCCCAGAACCTGCTGCGCAAATACTTTATCGAACTGCAAACACCGCACATCAAGACCCGGGTGACCGCTTATGTCTAATCATCACAAAGTCGAGAAGACTCAAGCCGAACTGAGCGCCCTGTTTCAGCAGGACCTGGCCACCGGCGTCGGGCGCAGCGTCAAGCACGACAGCGCCGTCAAGCATGTGTCCGGCGAAGCGGTGTACATCGATGACCGGCTGGAATTCCCCAACCAGCTGCATGTGTATGCGCGCCTCTCGGACCGTGCCCACGCGAAGATCCTCAGCATCGACACCGCGCCTTGCTACGCCTTCGACGGCGTGCGCATCGTCATCACCCACAAGGACATCCCGGGGCTGAAAGACATCGGCCCGCTGCTGCCCGGCGACCCGCTGCTGGCTATCGACGACGTGCAGTTCGTTGGTCAGCCGGTGCTGGCCGTGGCTGCCCGCGACCTGGAAACCGCGCGCAAGGCAGCCATGGCCGCGGTCATCGAATACGAAGACCTGGAGCCGGTGCTGGACGTGGTCGAAGCCCTGCGCAAACGCCACTTCGTCCTCGACAGCCACACCCACCAGCGCGGCGACTCGGCCAAGGCCCTGGCCAGCGCCGAGCATCGTATCCAGGGCACCCTGCACATCGGCGGCCAGGAACACTTCTACTTGGAGACGCAGATTTCCTCGGTGATGCCCACCGAAGACGGCGGCATGATCGTCTACTGCTCGACCCAGAACCCCACCGAAGTGCAGAAACTGGTGGCCGAGGTGCTGGACGTATCGATGAACAAGATCGTGGTCGACATGCGCCGCATGGGCGGCGGTTTCGGCGGCAAGGAAACCCAGGCCGCCAGCCCGGCATGCCTGTGCGCGGTGATCGCACACCTCACCGGCCAGCCGACCAAGATGCGCCTGCCGCGGGTCGAAGACATGCTGATGACCGGCAAACGCCACCCCTTCTACATTGAGTACGACGTCGGCTTCGACAGCACCGGGCGCCTGCATGGCATCCAGCTGGAGCTGGCCGGCAACTGCGGTTGCTCGCCGGATCTGTCGGCCTCGATCGTCGACCGGGCGATGTTCCACGCCGACAACTCCTACTACCTGGGCGACGCCACCATCAACGGCCATCGCTGCAAGACCAACACCGCGTCGAACACCGCCTACCGCGGCTTCGGCGGCCCGCAAGGCATGGTCGCCATCGAGGAAGTGATGGATGCCATCGCCCGTCATCTGGCGCTCGACCCGCTGGCCGTGCGCAAGGCCAACTACTACGGCAAGACCGAACGCAACGTCACCCACTACTACCAGACCGTCGAGCACAACATGCTCGAAGAAATGACCACCGAGCTGGAAGCCAGCAGTCAGTACGCCGAGCGCCGCGAAGCGATCCGCCGCTATAACGCCAACAGCCCGATCCTGAAAAAGGGCCTGGCGCTGACCCCGGTGAAATTCGGCATATCCTTCACCGCCAGCTTCCTCAACCAGGCCGGCGCGCTGGTGCATGTCTACACCGACGGCAGCATCCATCTGAACCACGGCGGCACGGAAATGGGCCAGGGCCTGAACACCAAGGTGGCGCAGGTGGTGGCCGAGGTGTTCCAGGTGGAAATCGACCGAGTGCAGATCACCGCGACCAACACCGACAAGGTGCCCAATACCTCGCCGACCGCCGCCTCCAGCGGCGCCGACCTGAACGGCAAGGCCGCGCAGAACGCAGCGGAAATCATCAAAAAACGCCTGGTGGAGTTTGCCGCCCGGCAGTACAAGGTCAGCGAGGAGGATGTGGAATTCCACAACGGCCACGTGCGGGTCCGCGACCAGATCCTGAGCTTCGAGGAGCTGATCCAGCAGGCCTATTTCGCCCAGGTCTCGCTATCCAGCACCGGCTTCTACAAGACCCCGAAAATCTACTACGACCGCGCCCAGGCCCGTGGCCGGCCGTTCTACTACTACGCCTACGGCGCCGCCTGCGCCGAGGTGATAGTCGACACCCTGACCGGCGAGTACAAGATGCTGCGCACTGACATCCTGCATGACGTCGGCGCCTCGCTGAACCCGGCCATCGACATCGGCCAGGTGGAAGGCGGCTTTATCCAGGGCATGGGCTGGCTGACCATGGAAGAACTGGTGTGGAACGCCAAGGGCAAGCTGATGACCAACGGCCCGGCCAGCTACAAGATTCCCGCGGTGGCCGACATGCCGCTGGACCTGCGGGTCAAGCTGGTGGAGAACCGCAAGAACCCGGAAGACACGGTGTTCCACTCCAAGGCCGTGGGCGAGCCGCCGTTCATGCTCGGCATCGCCGTCTGGTGCGCGCTCAAGGACGCCGTGGCCAGCCTTGGCGATTACCGGCACCAGCCAAGGATCGATGCGCCGGCCACGCCGGAGCGGGTGCTGTGGGGCTGCGAGCAGATGCGCCAGCTGAAGGTGACCAAGGCCGTCGAGGCCGAGTCTGAACTGGCGCCGCTCTAGAACCGAGGTGCGCCCATCGCGGGCAAGCCTCGCT